>NZ_JAYGHZ010000253.1:0-33278 GCF_034931285.1 Synechococcus sp. BA-120 BA3 | reverse complement strand
GCTCCCGCCTGCCCCCCCTGGGGCGGGCAGCGCCGAAGGTGGACTCAGCGTTGCTGATCGGCCCGGCACCACCCCAGGGGGCGAGCCATGGCTGCCGTTACCGGGCGAAGACCAGACCCCTCCCGTGCACAGTGCGGCAACGCCGGGCGGGCCTCCGATGGCGCGGCAGTCGCCGGCGGCAGGCTCGTCCAGCTTTCCCTGGTCCTTCAGCCTCCCGGGCAGCGGCGCCGGCGGAACGGCACGGACCGACCTGGAGGCCGACGCCTCCGACCCGATCGACGACTCCTCAGACCCGAACGAAGCAGCGCGTGCCGTCCCGGGCCAGGGGAGGGAAGCGTCGATGGCCAGGGAGACGGGAGAGCCGGAGATCCCCGGGCTGAGGGTGGTGCTGCGCAGCGACGAAAGCCTCGTCAGCCGGTCCGTCGATGGGGTGGCCACCACCCAGTACAGCAACAGCCTGGGCGCCATCACTGACGCGGTGATCGATCTGCGCGCCATCAGCGCGCCACAGGTGCAGGTGAGCTCCGACCGCGAACTTCACCTCCTGGCGCTCTCGGTGCTCAACGATGCCGCCCTGACCCTGGAGAGCCGCAACACCGGGTTGAACCGCTCCGCGCTGCTGCTGGGGCCCGAGGCCAACGAGATCCGTCTCCAGGTCAGCGACGACATCGACCTGGGGTTGCTGGCGGGGGGCCTGGCGCGGGGGCAGGTGCTCCAGTCGCTGATCGGCATCCTGGACAGCCGCCTCCAGGACGCGGGCGGCGGGGGCACGCTCGAACTCGTCAGCCTGGCTCGGATCCATCTCCTTGCCCCTGGGACCCCAACGGGGCGGCAGCTCGGCATCGACCTTCTCGCCCAGGCGATGCAGGACAGCGCCATCCTGCTGGGGGACGGGGACGATCGCGTGACGATCGCCAGTGGCTTCCGCAGCCTCGACGGGACGGGCCCCGGCCTGCTGCTCACCATTCCGGCCGCCGACGCGACAGGGGGCAGCGACAGCCTCCAGCTGCGGGCCCGGGCGCTCGGCCTGGTGAACAGCCTGCTCGACACCGGCGGCGGCGATGATCGGGTGAGCATCGCGACCTGGCTGGATGGATCCTTGCCAGCCCCCTCGCAGGCCATCGCCCTGCAGGATTCCGCCGTCGTCCTTGGGGAGGGCGACGACCTGCTGAGCGTCGAGGGCGCCGTGATCGGATCCCGCATCGCCTTGGGCAGCGGCGCCAACGAACTGGTGGTCGCCGGGCCCATGCACGGATCCACGGTGGTCCTGGCTCCGGAGAGCAGCAATGCCATCCGGCTCGGCGATGCCAATGACGCGCTCAGGATCACCCTGGACGCAGGCCCCGGGGCGGAGCTGGTGCTGGACGCCGGAGCCGGGGACGATCGGATCCTCCTTCCCCTGGCGGACCTGACCGGATCCATCGACGCCGGTGCCGGAGTCGACAGCCTGCGGAACGCCTCCGGTGATGAGGATGGAGTGGTGGAGTGGCCCCCGCAGGATCCCGTCCTGGCCGTCAGCCTGGATGGCCCAGGGACGGGCACGATCGGATCGCTGGGTTTCCGCGGGCTGGAGAACCTTTCCCTCGGGGACACCGGTGCAGTTGTGGCGGTGGGTGCCCTGGGGAGCCTGGAGGGCCGGCTGGAGGCGGGCCGTGGGCTGGACGCGCTCGACTACTCCGCCTGGCAGGAGCCCGTTGCGGTCGATCTCATCAGCGGAGAGGCCAGCGGCATCCTGGGGGGCATCACCGGTTTCGAAGCGGTGCGGGGTGGCTCTGGAGACGACCGTTTCGTCCTGGATCTGTCGCTCCTGGCCGGGAGTGGGGAATCGCTCGCCTCGGCGCCGGTCGTCCATGGCGGCCAGGGACGCGATCGGTTCGTCTTGAGCGGCATGGAGGCCATCCGGAGCCTGGCCGGTGGCCACGACCAGACGCTGCCGGTGCTGGCCGATCTGGAGCGAAGCCCCGGCAGCGGCGCCGGCATCGGGCTCACCGATGACCTCTCCTGGCGTCTGGGCGGAATCCTGCTGGGTACCGCGGCGGCGGAGACCACGGTGGACCTGACACCGGCGGGACTGGAGGGGATCGGACAGCCCCGGCTGTTGCCGATCGCCCCTCTCGAAGAACTGGTTCGCGGCATGGGGATGCGGCCCACGGGGATCGACCAGCTGGCGATCGCCACCGGGGAGCTGGGCAGCCGCCTGGTGCTTCTGGGCTCCGACAGGAGCGTCACCGCCATTGCCGAACTCCCCGGCCTGCAGTCGGTCAACGTCGCATCCACGGCCTGACAACGGCCTGACAACGGCCTGGGGCCCGGCGCCTGGCCCTGCGGTGGCTCAGCGCATCGTGCGAGTGGCGTCGAGGAAGCCCCCGAAGCGGTCGTTGAGCAGGGCCAGAACGGGTCTCGAACCCAGCTGCACCAGGCCCGTGACGGCCATGCCGGCCTGCACGGGATAGGTGCGACCGTTCCGGCCAAGCCGCTTGCGATCGAGGCGCACGAGCACCGGAAAGGATTCCTGACCGGTGCGTGGGTCGGGGGGAAGGGCATCCGCTCCCACCCGGACCACGGTTCCCTTGAGGGCGCCGTAATCGGTGAAGGGAAGGGAGTTCACCCGCACATCGACCGCCTGGCCCGGCCGCAGGAAGGCGATGTCGTGGTTGGAGACCGCCAGTTCCGCCTCCAGCCCCTGCTGGCCCACCAGCCTGAGCAAGGGACGGCCCGGAGTGGAGATCTCCCCGGCCCGGGCCTGTAGGTCGAAGACCTTGCCGGGCCGCGCCGCGACGATCCGGCCGAGGCGGAGCCGTTCCTCCACCTGACCGAGACGGGTGGTGGTCTCAAGCAGGCGATGGCGGGCCTCGTCGTAGCGATCCCAGAGCCGTCGGTTGTTCTCGGTGCCCACCTGCTCCTGGGTCGTCAGGCTTTCGATGACGCCGCTGCCGGCGCCGAGCCGTTGCTGCTCGGTGCGGCGGATGGTGCTCAGCAGATCCAGCTGGCGTTCGTCCTGGCGCTCCAGTTCGAGGTGGGAGATGGCCCCCTCCCTGGCCAGCTTGGCCATGCGCTCACGGATGTTGGCGTTGAGGGCGTAGCGGGCCCGCAGCGCCGCCAGTACATCCACCTGCTCCCGCTCCGCGGCCTCGGCACGCCGTCGCCGCTGCAGGGCCACCCGATGGCGCAGCTGGATGTCCCGGCGCTCGAGGGCCAGCACCTGGCGTTCCTCTTCGCTGCCGCCGGGCAATGGCGGAAGCCCCAGCTGCAGCGCCGCCTGATTCACCTGCCGGCGCCAGAGATCGGCCTGCAGGAGCAGATCGCTCCGCTCGCGCTGCGCCTGCTGGCTGTCGAAGGTCAGCAGCAACTGGCCAGCCCTGACCGTCTGGCCATCGCGCACGAGGACCTGCCGGATCGGTGCCGTGAACGGGGGCAGGACCTCGACGCTGCCGCCGATGGGGCGCAGCTTGCCGGTGGCACTGATCGAGGAATCGATCCTGGCCACGGCGCCGTAGATGACGCCGAAACCGGTCAGGCCGATCAGGCTCCAGACGATGGCCCGGCTCCAGCCGCGGGTGGAACGGGGCAGATGGGTGCGGCGGCGGCTGAGGCGCACCTGTGGCAAAGGAGCCTCCTGGGGGGCAGCCAGGGTGGCGGTGCGACCGGGATTGGACGCGCCAGGCGCCGGCAGCGCTGCGGACCCATGGCCGTTGCCCGTGCTGTTGCCGTTGCCGTTGCTGGAGGACGTCATGGTTCGATCCCTCCAAGGGAGCTGTCCTGGGAGGAACGGCCCTGCTGACGGAACAGGGCGTAGTACGGCCCGCGAGCCTGCATCAGCTCGTCATGGGTGCCCACTTCCAGGACGGCCCCCTGCCCCATGCAGACGATCATGTCCGCCTTGACGATCGAGGACAGGCGATGGGTGATGAACAGAACGGTGCAGCCCTGCAGGGCGTGCATCAGGTTCTCGCTCACCACCCGCTCCGTCTGGTAATCGAGGGCGGAGGTGGCCTCGTCCATGATCAGCAGTCGCGGCTTCTGCAGGATCGTGCGGGCGATGGCGATCCGCTGCCGCTGGCCACCCGAGAGGCTGCTGCCCCGCTCCCCCACCTCCGTGGAGTAGCCGGCGGGCAACTCCATGATGAAGTCGTGGGCGGCGGCAATCCGGGCAGCCTCGATCACCTCCTCGGTGCTGGCATCGGGATTGGTGAGGGTGATGTTCTCCTGCACCGAACCATCGAACAGCACCGTGTCCTGGGGAACGATGCCGAGCTGACGGCGCAGGGAATGGAGCTCCACCTTGGCCACATCGATGCCGTCCACCAGCACCACCCCTTCCTCCGGGCTGTACAGCCGCGCCAGCAGTTTGGTGAGGGTGCTCTTGCCCGATCCGCTGGTTCCCACGATCGCCACGAACGTGCCCCGGGGAATCGTCAGGTTGAGGCTCTTCAGCAACAGAGGGGATGAAGACTTGTAGCGAAAGGAGATGTTTCGGAAGCAGATCTCTCCCTGGATGGGAGGCATGATCAGTCGCTTCGCGTTGTCCTCGGGAGCTTCCTGGGGATGGTCGATCACGTCGCTCAGACGCTCCAGGGACAGGGCTGTCTCCTGGACGGACTGCCAGATCGACGTCATGCGCAGCAAAGGGCCGGTGACATAGCCTGCGATGATGCGGAAGGCGATCAGTTCCCCCAGGCTCAGCGAACCGGACAGCACCATGCCGGCCCCGGCCCAGATGACGATCAGACCGGAGAGTTTGTTGAGGAAGCCGCTGATCGAGCTGGCCGTGGTGCCGACCAGCGTGTTATCAAAGCCCTCGGCGATGTAATCGGTGTAGAGGTCCTGCCACTTCCAGCGGCTGCGCAGTTCGATGTTCTGGGCCTTCACCGTCATCATGCTGCTGAGGACTTCCACCAGGTGGCTCTGGGTGCGAGCGTTGGCCACGGCCCGGTTCTGCAACTGCAGCTGCACGATGGGAGAGACCACCAGCACCAGCAGCACCAGGAACGGAACCACGGCGAGGGTGAGAAGCGTCAGCTGCCAGCTGTAGATCAGCATCACCCCGATGTAGAGCACCGAGAAGATGGCGTCGAGGATCGTGGTGAGGGCCGTACCGGTCAGGAAGCCACGCACCTTTTCCAGCTCACCGATACGGCTGCTCACTTCCCCCACCGGCCGTCGGTCGAAATAGCTGAGGGGCAGACGCAGCAGGTGATCGATGATCTGGGTTCCCAGGCTCAGATCGATGCGGTTCGTGGTGTCCACGAACAGAAAGGTGCGCAGGCATAGCAGCAGCCCCTCGAACAGGGCGAAGACCACCAGCAGCACCCCAAGCACGCCGAGGGCACCGGGGCTGTTGTTGATGATGACCTTGTCGATCACCTGCTGGATCAGCAGCGGGTTCACCAGGCCGAACAGTTGCACGAAGAAGCTGGCCAGCAGCACTTCCAGCAGCACGGTCCGGTGCTGCCGCAGGGCCGGCAGGAACCAGCGGAAGCCGAAGCGGCGTCGCGGTGTCAGATCGTTCACCCGCAGCGTCAGCACATCGCCGGCTTCCCCCCACTGGTCTCGGAAGTCGGAGAGCGTGAGTTCCTGGTTGCCGGCGGCCGGGATGCCCAGCACCAGCGACCGGGCGCTGCAGCGGTAGATGACCGCCAGGCCGTTGCCCCACCGGATCATCAGCGGTGGTGTCAACCGGGGCAGGGCTCCGACCTGGATGTCCAGCATCTGGGTCTGCAGGCCCATCGATTCGGCCACCGCGCCGGCCAGCGGCAGGGAGGCCTCACCATGCCGCTGCACCTGATCGCCGAAGACGCGCCGCATCATGTCGCGGCGGAAGGGCAGATCGAGATGCTGGCTGAGCATCTGGAACGCCGCGATCGACGACTCCAGGGGCCCGACCCCGCGAATCCAGGGGAAGGCCTCGGGTCCCTGCGTGTCCTGATCGGCAGCGGGTGGTGCCGCACTCAGGTCGATCGGCGCCGCCGCGGCGATCGCGGCCGGCTCCAGCCCCTGGCGCTGCTGCTCCCAGCGGGCCAGAAGCCTGGCGTGCCAACCGTTGCCGGAGTCCCCGGCCTGCTCCGGCGCCGCCGGTTCCAGAATCGCCGCCAGCCGCTGGCGGTCGATGCCCAGCAACCGGAGGCTGCCCGGCGTCTCGATGGCCTCGGCCCCCACCATGGGGGTGCCGACGGGCAGCGGACCGGAGGCCACCAGCCACAGCCGCCCGGCGTCTGGCACGCCGCTGTCCGGCTCCGACGGCGTCCAGGTGGAGGCCACGGTGTCCTCGGCCAGCCGGTTCGCCGCCTCGACCACTTCCTGGGAGAGGGCCCGCGGGTAGTCCTGCAGATGGGCATCGAGGACACCGAACAGCTCGGACGGGCTGACGCTGTTGCGCACGCGCTCCGCCAGCGCTGGACAGGCCTCCATCGCCCGCCGCAGGGCCTCCTGGGGAAGCGCGACCACCACCAGATCGGAGGAGGCGATCATGGTCTCCCAGCAGCGTCCACAGCTGATCAGGGTCCAGCCCAGCACGCTCCCCGGCTGCAGCCGCTGCAAGGTGGCCACGCCCCGGGGCAGCCGGCGGGAGAACACCACCGAGCGGGCCGTGCCTTCCAGCAGCAGATAGATCCGGGCCGGGGGGTGGTCGACCCGACAGATGGGCTGGCCCTGCTGGAAACGCTGCAACTGGCCATCATCGGACAGGTTCTGCAGCAGCTCCTCCGGCAGGTCGGCCAGGAAGGGGAAGCAGCGCAGGAGTTCGTCGATCCGTGTGGTGGTGGCCATGGCTCAGGCTCCAACCAGGGCGGGGACAGGGTGCAGTGCCGCCAGGGCGGCCTCGACGCTGCTCTCCAGGTCGGGCTGCAGCAGTTCCTCGAGCAGCCGGTGCCGCAGGGCTTCATTGAGGCTGGCCGGCAGGCGATGCTCCAGCCGCACCAGCAGGATCGCCTCGTCGAGGAGAAAGGGAGGGTGGATGTCTCCCGGTGCCAGAGAGCCGAGCACGCCGCGCAGGGTGGGCTGCAGCTGGGAGAGCTCGATCGGGCCGACGATGCCCCGGGTGACCCTCTCGTCGCCGAGGGAATAGCGGCTGGCGAGGTCGCCGAAGCTGGCGTCGTCGTCGATCAGCCGCAGGTAGAGCTCCTCGGCGAGACCCTGCTGGGGCAGCCGCATCAGGCGCAGCACCACCTGCTCGAGATCCTCACGCCGTTCGAGGAAATGGGCCTCGACCCGCTCGCCGTAGCGATCCTCCAGGGCCTTCTGGAACCGCAGGTGGTCCCAGCGCTGCCTCACCGCGCCCTGCACGTTGTCGGGCAGGGTGCGGATCCAGTCCCCCTCCAGGGTGGTGGGTGGATCACAGGGCAGCCCTGCGCAGATGCGGCTCAGGACCTCCCGTCCTTCCTCCGCTGTGAAAGGAACGTCCCGGCGCAGCGTCTTCAGCGCCAGTTCCCGTGCCAGGGGTCGCAGGAGGCCCTGCTGTTCGAGCAGGTCGTGGAGGGGGAGCCTGGCCATGGCCTCCAGGGCGCCGCGGAGATCCAGGACCAGTTGGGCATCAGAACGCATGGGTGAACCCTCGGGGATGCAGCGGAACGGGGTGCGGTCGTCGCGATTCAGCCGCCGCTGCCGAACTGGATGCTGGACTTGGTGAGGGCGGCCGGATCGGCCATGGTCACGGTGCCGAGGCTCCGGCTTCCCTTCGACCAGTCACCGTCGGCGTCGTACATCAGCTGGCGCGTGTCGGTGGCGTAGGCCAGCGATGGCGAGCCGATGCCGAGGCTGCGGATGTCCGCCAGGCTTCCCACCACAAGGCCGATCTGGCTGGTCTGGGGACCGTCACGCACCACCAGCTGGCCGTCCTGGACGCCGAAGATCGCTCCCTGGCTCTGCCAGAGGCTCTGGGTGATCGAGCCCAGGGTGCTGCTGAGTTCCAGCACGTCGCCCCGGGCGGCGTCGAAGTTGCTGATGGTGTCAAGCATGACCTTTGTGCCGGACTGCTGCGCCCTCTCCCCCCAGAGGTCTTCCTTGGCCGTGGTCTCCAGGGCGGCCCAGAAGGCGGGATCGGTGAGCCGTTCGGCGAAGTCCGGCGCCACACTCCTGCTCACGGCATCCAGCGCCGCCCCGGCATTGGACTGCAGGAATGTGTTCTTGCCGGTTCCACCGGCCACCAGGTCCTGGCCGAAGCCGCCGTCCAGACGGTTGCCGTCACCGGCGGCAACCGTCACCGTGTCGTTGCCGAAACCACCCCTGAGGCTGTTGTCGAGCGCCAGACCCAGCACCGCGATGGCGTCGTCACCGAAGCCGCCATCGAGGAAGGAGGCGCGGGCGCGGTCAAGAAGGATCGCGTCGTCGCCGCCGGCGGTGTCGATCCGGCTCCGGCTGGCGGCGCCGACGACCACATCCTCCCCCAGACCGGTGTTGATGAGACTGTTGCGGATGCCGTCGAAGCCGCCAGGGCCGCCGATCAGGGCGGAGGCATCCAGAAAGACGTCGGCCGAGAGCACGCCGTCCCCGTCGGCGTCCACCCCCGCGGTCTGTTCGGTGAGGATGCCACCAAACACCGTGTCGTTTCCGGTTCCGGTGAGGATCGTGGAGCCATCAATGCCCGCCGCGTCCATGGCGGGCAGCAGCCCGCCGCCGGTGGGAGCGGCAAAGCCCCCCAGGCCCACCACGGTGGTGTCACCGCCGTTGCTCTGCAGATCAACGGCGAGCAGGCCGATCCCCTGCAGGTTGTTCAGCCGGAGGGAGCCAGGCGGCGGAGCCACAGCGGCATCGAACTGGGCCAGGCCCGATCCCTGAACGTTCAGCGGCCCGCTGGCCGGGCCCCGCAGGATGGCGTGATCGATGCCGATGGCCGTCGCCGTGAGGTCGGCCGGTTCGACGCTGGTGGGCGGAGCGCCCTCGAGGCGGAGTGTGGCCACGGCCAGGCCGCTCACCTCGGCGGGGGAACCCGGCAGCGCCGCCGGGAGGGCCATCACCCGATAGCCCTCGATGCCCCTGGCATCGGCCACGGCACGGGATGCCGTGGTTGTCGGTCCCGGGTCCGCATCAAGCGTGGCGGAGGCCAGCACCGCGGCGTTGGGCTGGCCGAAGAAGCTGGGCAGGGCCCCGCCGGCGAGGCGGTCGGTCGACGGAGCACCCTCCAGACCTCGCACCGTGGCCAGGGCCGACAACCGGGCCGTGAGGAGCGGCTGACCGCCGGATGGCAGCAGGGAACGGGTCGCTGCCGAAGCCGTTGCCTGCAGGGGGTTACCGGGGCTGCCGATCCAGAGGGGATCGCCGCCACGGGTGATCACATCAAGGTTCGCCAGTCCGATGTTGGTGGCCTTGGCATCGGCGGCGTTGGCGTTGCGGCCCGTGGTGGTGGCGGTGGCGGCCGCCGTGCCGACGATTGATCCGCCACCGGTGATGATCGACAGGCCGGGACTCCCGAAGAAGGCCGCATCCTCGGGATCGGCGAGAAACCGGCTGGAGCCGAGTCCCAGGCCGAGGGCAGAGGCGAGGGAGCCGACCGGCTGTCCGGCCGGCAGAACCACCCGGTTGCTGGCCTGGGCACCGGGAGCGATGGTGAGCTGGAGACCACCACCGAGAAAGGTGGTGCCAGGCCCGAGCCGCAGGGCGAGGGCCCGCGACAGGGCGGTGGTGATGGGTTGGAACGCCATGGGGAACGACGCGGCGCAGGGACCGGAAGGGAGTCAGGGAAGGGGGCCGGATCGATCGATCCGGCCCCCGCAGGGGAAATCGCTCCGCTGAGCGTCAGCCGGTCACGGTGGAGGCCATGGCGATGGTGTCGCTGACTGCCGAGGCCGTGATGTTGCCGCTCTGGAGGATGTTGACGTTGTACCCGCTCATGCCCACCACATCGCTGTTGGCGATGGCGGTGGCGCTGCCGGTGGTGGTGGAGGCCATGACGATGTTGCTCAGCACCGCAGTGGCCCTGAGATCACCGTTGAGGCTGGCCTGGTTGCCATACCCCAGCAGGCCCGCCACCTTCACATTGGAATTGGCGTTGGCATCGCCGGTGACGGCCAGGGCATTGGTCTCGTAGGTCCCCTGAGCCTCCGCGGTGACATTGTCGGCGGAGAGGTTGACCTTCTTGATGCCGGCGATGAAGGCGTCGGTGCCGGCAAAGGCGTTCCCCGTGATGGTGTTGGCCGTGCCGACGGCGCTGCCGGCGCCTGTCCCGGTGATGTCACCGGCGAAGCCGGCACTGATCGAGCTGCCGTTGCCGCCACCACTGGTGAGCGAAACCATTCCGTAGCCCCCGCCGCTGCCCTTGATCCCGATGGCGGTCTGATCCATCGAGACCTCGGCATCGCCGGTGGTGGTGGTGGACAGCACGCTGGGGGCGGCAGCCGTGGCGGAGCCGGTGGTGTTGCCGGTGGTGCCGATCGCGATCGGGGTACCGCCACCCAGATGGATGCCGATGGCCTTGAGCTTGGAGGTGGCGTCGGTATCGCCGGTGACGGCGGAGGCCAGGGTGCCGGTGTCCGTGGCGGAGGCGCTGCCGCTCACATCGCCTGCCTGGCCGATGGTGATCTTGACGTCGTTGTCGATCCCCTTGGCCGAGAGCCGGGTCTTGGCGTCGGCGTCACCGGTGGTGGTGGTCGCCGAAGCCGTGCCGGTCAGCTCGGCTGCACCATCCACGTCGCCATTGGTGCCGATGGTGATCTCACTGTCCTTGATGCCACGGGCCGTCTGCACGGCCTTCGCCAGCGCGTCTCCGGTCACCGAGGCGGCGTCGGCCGCCACCGAGCCGATGGCGCTGCCCGCCACACTGCCCGCCTCGCCGATGGCCACCGGGGCGCGGTTGAGACCGATCACCCGGGAGCTGGAGCTACCGGCCCGGGCCGAGGTGTCACCGGTGGTGGCGCTGGCATCGGCCGCCAGGTCGGCGGCGGCGCTGGCGTTGAAGACACCACTGCCGAGGATGCTGTCGCCGATGGAGAGGCTGCCCTTGCTGAACCCCACCACCTTGGAGCCCACGCCCGCATCGGCGTTGCTGCCCACCGTCGTCGTGACGGCGCTGGCCGTGGCACTGGCGAGCAGCGTGGCGTCGGCCGTGGGATCGGTGGCGTTTCCGCCCACCGTCACCGTGGTGTCGTAAATACCGGCGACGAAGTCACCATTGGCGGCGCTGGCCAGAGGATCACCCCCGGAGGTGGTGCTCTGGGCCGTGGCCGACTGGTTGCTGAAGCCCTGGGCGAACAGGCGGGTGGCGTTCTGGCCGATGGCGAGCTTGTCGATGGCGATGCCCACCACGTTGGCGTTGTTGGTGGTGGCCACCACGTCCGTATCGGGTGGCGCAGTCACCGAGCTGGCCGTCGCGGCGCTGCTGCCGACACCGGCGGCCTGGACGTCACCGTCCCTGCCGATGCTGAGGGTGGTGGAGGCGCCGAGGCTCCTGGACCGATCGCCACCACCGAGCTTGTTGACATCGACGATGCCGGCGATCGTGTCGATGGCCACGGTGGCTGAAGCCGGACCGGTGACCGTCTCGGCATCAGCGCGGGCACCCACGGCACCGTTGCCCACGGAACCCTGGGCGGCCACCGTGCCGTTCTCCCCGAAGCTGATCGCCATGCCTCCCGGCGACTGCATCACCGATTCGGCCTGGGCGTCTTCGCCTTCGGGCATCGGATAGGACGTGTTCCTGCCCACGGCGATGCCGGCCACCAGATTGGCCAGGCTGGAGGCGTTCGCGGCACCGGTCACGCTTTCGGCCGAGGCGTCGAAGCCTCCGTCTCCGAACGCCGTGATGATCCCGCTCTCGCCGAAGGAGATCTTCAGGGGGTCGTGAGAGGCACCGTGCTCACCATTCACCGATGCGACGGCTGGCCCCTCGGGCGCGGGCTCGTCACCGACCGGTGGGGACATGAACTTGGCGCCGCTGGCATAGATGCCGACCACCTTGGCGTTCCCGGCACCCGCCGTGGCCGTGGCCGCTCCCGTACCAGGCGGCAGTCCCACCGACTGGGCCGCAGCGGTGTTGGTCGCCGTCGCGGCGGCGTCCAGCCTGACCCCCAGGCCGGCCTCGAGGCCCACATTCTTGAGACCGAAGACCTTGCCGGTGTTGGCCGTGGCGGTGGTGGCTCCATCCACCGCGGTGGCCGCTGCCAGGGCGTCGTTGGTGGCGTTCGCCGTCACCACGGCATCCGTTCCGATCTTGATCTGGTTGGGCCCGTCGGTGCTGTTGATGATCCCGCCGGTGGGACCGTCGTTGCTGGCCGAGGCCGTGGCATCACCGGTGGTGGTGGTGGCAGCGGCTCCCACGGATCCGACTTCGGTGGCATTCAGGGTGCCCGCCGTGCCGACACGGATCTTGCTGTTGAGAATGGCGGCCTGGGCTGTGGTGCTGGCCGTGGCCTGGGCGTCGCCGGAGACGACGTCATCGATGGCGGGCGTCGTCGATGCCGCCGAGGCCGTCACCGTTGTGCTGGTGCCGACCTCGATCGTGGAGTCGTCGATCCCGACGGTGCGGGTTGTGTTTGTGGCGGTCATGATTCGTGAGGAAGAAGGTACTTGAAGTCCTGTAATCCCAGGAGGGCAAGGCGGAGGTTGTCAGCCGGGCCTCCCACCACTCCTATCACCATTGCCACAAGTCGATCCACTGGAGAAATGTGCTTATTTGCTGCGATTCAGCACATGTGCAGCGGATCAGCATGAACGTCCTTGGGGCGTGTCTTTGCTTGACAGCGCGTTCATGAACCACGCAATCTTCCGTTACTGGAAATATCGTTGTTCTTATCCTCCATTCATTGATACCGGACGTGCAGGCAATGAACGGCTGAAAGCCTCATCCCAGCCATGGGGATAGACACGGAGTGCCGGAGTCCCGGGCCACGGGATAGCGGCCCAGATCCCTTGGTCTGTCTCGGTTGCTACGGATCAGCCCCCACGCTGTCCCTTGGCCTGCCATGGCTTCGGCGTTGCTCTGCACGCCGTGGAGGCCGTCAGCCACCCCGGCGACCGTGGGGGCCGAGGCCGCCACTGCAGGGCCCGCTCCGGCTTGCTCAGACCCCGTTGGACGGGCAACTGCCAGCCGGATGGATCGATGAATGCCGGTGCAGCAGCATCGCATCGATCACAAATCCTGATCGCTCAAGCAGCAGACAGGCCGCCAGAGCGTGTGTACGCCATGCGGGGTTTTGCGGCACGACGGCTCCATCACGGGCACGCCGGCCAGCAGCGCCCCGCCGAAGGCCCCCCTACGCCTCGATCGTCACCTTGCGGATCCGGCTGCCGTTCTTCAGAGCCAGCACCACATCGATGTTCTCGGTGTGGCCGAAGACGGTGTGCTGGCCATCCAGGTGCGGCTGGGGGCCATGGCAGAGGAAGAACTGGCTGCCACCGGTGTTGCGGCCCGCATGGGCCATCGACAGGCTGCCGGCCTTGTGCTTCTGGGCGTTGATCTCGCAGGGAATCGTGTAGCCGGGGCCGCCGGTGCCGGCCATGCCGCGGGCGCCCTCGCGGCTGTTGGGGCATCCTCCCTGGGCCATGAAGCCGTCGATCACCCGGTGGAAGGCCAGGCCGTCATAGAAGCCGTCCTTGGAAAGCTTCACGAAATTGGCGACGGTACCGGGGGCATCGGCGTCGAACAGATCGATGGTGATCAGGCCGGCGTCGGTGTCCATCAGGGCCTTGGGCACGGTCGAGGAGGCAAACTTCGACTGTATCCGTCCAGGGCACCCCGCATCCATGGCCAGCACCGAGCCGTCCACCCCCTCGCCCCAGGCCAGCGGTCTGCCGACGTCCGATCTTTCCCGGGCCCGCCTCGGGGTGCTCGGTGGCAGCGGCCTCTATGCCATGGAGGGCCTGGAGGACGTGCGCGAACTGACGGTCGACACCCCCTACGGGGCCCCCTCCGACAGCCTGCGGATCGGCCGGATCGGCGATCTGGAGGTCGTGTTCCTGGCCCGCCATGGCCGCCACCACACCTTCACCCCCAGCGAGGTTCCCTATCAGGCCAACCTCTGGGCCCTGCGCTCCCTCGGGGTGCGCTGGATCCTGTCGGTGTCAGCCGTGGGTTCCCTGCAGGAGAACGTGCGTCCCCTCGACATGGTGGTTCCCGATCAGTTCATCGATCGCACCATGCAGCGGCCGCTCACCTTCTTCGGTGAGGGCCTGGTGGCCCACGTCGGCAATGCGGACCCCTACTGCTCCGTGCTCTCCCGGGTCCTCGGTGATGTCAGCGACAGCCTGATGCCGGAGGGGCGCCAGCTGCACCGCGGCGGCACCTACCTCTGCATGGAGGGGCCCGCCTTCTCCACCCGGGCCGAATCCGAGCTCTACCGCTCCTGGGGCTGCACGGTGATCGGCATGACAAACCACACCGAGGCGCGGCTGGCCAGGGAGGCGGAGATGGCCTACGCCACCCTGGCGATGGTCACCGACTACGACTGCTGGCATGCAATGCATGACGCCGTCACCGTCGAGCTGGTGATCGACAACCTGCGCGCCAATGCGGCCCTCGCCCAGCAGATCGTGCGGCTGGCCGCCGAGCGGGTGCAGGCCCTGCGGCCCCCCAGCCCGGCCCACCAGGCCCTACGGGATGCCCTGATGACCCCGCCCGCCCAGGTGCCGCCGGCCACCCGGCGCCGCACCGAGCTGTTCACCGCGCCCTACTGGGGACCGTTCAGCGAGGGTGAGGTCACGACGGAGGCGACGACGACGGCGACGACGGCGGCAGGCTGACCCCGAGGGCCTCGAGGCACTGGCGCAGGCCGGGGCCGTAGCGCTCCAGGGCTGAACGGGCTGCCCCGGCCTCCAGGCCGGAGGCGGCCATCAGCAGCGCCAGCCGCACCGATCCCCCGGCCCGCTCCAGCAGGCCCAGGCCCTGCTCGCGGGATACGCCGGCCAGATCCCGCAGGATGCGCAGGGCCCGGTCCTCCAGCTTGCTGTTGGTGACGGCGACATCCACCATCCGGTTGCCGAACACCTTGCCCAGGCGCACCATCACGCCGGTGGAGAGGATGTTGAGCGCCATCTTGGTGGCGGTGCCAGCCTTGAGCCGGGTGGAGCCGGTCAGCAGTTCCGGCCCGGTCAGCAGGCGGATGTCGATGTCGCAGGGCATCGGCACCTGGTCGGCGGGCACGCAGGCCATGGCCACCGTGAGGGCCCCGATCGTCTGGCCGTGGGCCAGTCCCCCCAGCACGTAGGGGGTGGTGCCGCCGGCGGCGATGCCCACCAGGGCGTCCCCGGGGCCGAAGCCCCGCTGGATGAGGTCGTCGCGGCCCGCCTCCCGCAGATCCTCCAGCCCTTCGGAGCTGCGCAGCAGGGCCGCCGCCCCGCCCGCCAGCACCCCCTGCACCAGCTCGGGGGGACTGCAGAAGGTGGGCGGACACTCCGCCGCATCCAGCACCCCCAGCCGGCCCGAGGTGCCCGCCCCCAGGTAGAAGAGGCGGCCCCCACCGGAGAGCCGTGCCGCGATGGCATCGATGGCGGCCGTCAGGGCCGCCGACGCAGCGGCCACCGCCTGCTGGGGCAGCAGGTCGTTGGCACAGAACAGCTCCACCAGGTTCGCGGTCGGCAGCTGGTCGAGGGTCTCGCTGGCCGGGTTGGGCCGCTCGGTGAGCAGGTGGCCCCTGTCGCCGCCGGGGGCGCTCAAAGCAGACCTTCGAGGCGACGGCGGAAGGCCTCCAGCTCCGCATCGCCGGCAGGGCCATGGGGATCTTCAGCATCGGAGGCCACCGGCTCCTCCTTCCAGCCCGTCACCTCCATGTTGCGCTCAGGAGGAGCGAGCAGCAGCCGCTCCTCCTCGCTCTCGGGCATGAACCCGGCGGGGACGAAACGGGCCTCGTAGCCAGCCTCGGCACAGAAATCCTCCAGATCCTGGCGATTGAGGGCCTCGACGCAGGGCACCGGAAAGTCCTGGGCCTCGAGCAGACCGGCGTAGCGCTCGGCGTCGTCCGGGTTCTCGAACAACAGCACCACCGTGCGACCGCCCAGCTCGAGCGAGTGGATGCCTTCCTGGTCGCTGCCCGGGTCGAACAGCAGGACATGCACCGGGTTGGGTGGGAGACCGCCGTCTGTCACATCGTCAGGGGTGGGGCGCAGCCCAGTGTCTCATTTCTGTTCCCGGTCCAGCTCCCGCAGGCGCCGGAACAGGGCCTCCTCCGCTTCCGTCGGCCGGTCCGGCACGACGATCCTCACCTCCACGAGCTGGTCGCCCCGCTGCTCCCCCTGGCGCTGCCCCCGCTGTCGCAAGCGCAGCAGGCGGCCGCTGGAGGATCCGGGCGGCACCCGCAGCCGTACGGGCCCCTCCAGGGTGGGCACCACCGCGTGGCAGCCGAGGGCGGCATCGGCAGGGTGGAGGTCGAGCTGGTAGTGCACCCGCAGGCCATCGATGCGCAGCCCCTCCGCGGTGCGCACCCGCAGCTGCAGGAAGTGGTCGGCCCCACCGGCCGCCACCCCGGCGAGGCGCAGCCGCCAGCCATCGCCCGCCAGGGGGGGCGTCCAGACCTCCACCACGGTGCCGTCGCGCAGCTCCAGCTCCAGCCGCTGGCCGCTGAGGGCCTGCTCCGGTGTGAGGGTGACGAGGGTTTCCTCATCCGTGGCGGCCATCACCGGTGGCGGTGACACCGGCGCCGTCGTCACCTCGCCGGCCGGGGGAGGCTCCTCCTCGATGGGCTCCTCGTCCCATTCCCGCGGGCTGCGGCGCTCCTGGCCGAACAGCTCCGCCAGGTAGTCCTCGAAGCGGGGAAAACCCTTGGCGAAGGGATCGCTGTCGAGGCCGGCGCTGTCCTGCCCGTCACCGGCCTCCCAGGCGCGGCGGCGGACCGGATCAGAGAGCACCGCGTAGGCCTCATTGACCTCCTTGAAGCGAGCCTCCGCCACCGGGTCGTTGCCGTTGAGGTCCGGGTGCCAGCGGCGGGCCTGCTGGCGGAAGGCCCGCTTGATGCTGGCGGCGTCGGCGCCCGCGGACAGGCCGAGCACCTCCCAGTGATCACGGCTGGCGCTGGCCACCGGGTCCGAGGTGGGGGACTGGCTCACGTCCCTCAGCCGTCGGCCCAGGGATCGTCCTGGTCGTACCGGCCGCCGCGGCGCGGGCGGTGCCGCTCGCCGGAGACCTCACGGTCGTAGGGCTCCTGGCGGTCCCAGGAGCGGCCGTTGTCCCAGCGGCGGGAGGCGCCGTCGTCGTCGTAGCCCCCCTCCCTTTCGGCGAAGCGGCCGAGGGGGTAGGGGTCCCGCTGCAGCGGCCGGGGAGGGGTCGACCACGGGTCGGAGCGGCCCGATCCGCCCCAGTCGTCCCAGTCGTCGTCCGAGAAGAGTTCGTCCTTGAGAGACCCCAGGGTGTTCTTGAGCCCCTTGAGGGGGCCGCTCTCCGCCCGCCGTTCCCCCAGCAGACGGCGGTTGAGGCCGAACAGGGCCTCCTGCAGCTGGCTCACGGCCAGCTCGAGGTCGGCGGGGTCCTCCTGGGCCAGCACATCCTGCACATCGCGCAGGGCCAGCTCGACGGCGCGCTGCTGACGGTCGGCACCGGCGGGGCCCAGTTCCAGGGCGGCATCCCGCAGCCGCCGCTCGGCCTGGGCCACCAGGGTCTGGGCGCGGTTGCGGCGGTCGATGACGGCCCGCTTGCGCCGGTCCTCGACCGACTTGCGCTCCGCCTCCTCCAGCAGCCGGTTGATCTCCTCCTCGCTGAGGTTCGAACCCCCCTGGATCGAGACGCTCTGCTGGCGCCCGGTGGTGCGGTCGGTGGCGGACACCTGCAGCAAGCCGTTGGCATCGATGTCGAAGGACACCTGCACCTGGGGCACACCGCGGGGGGCCGGTGGGATGCCGGAGAGCCGGAAGCGGCCGAGGGACTTGTTGTCGGCGGCCATCTGCCGCTCCCCCTGGAGCACATGGATCTCCACCGACGACTGGTTGGCCTCCGAGGTGCTGAACAGATCCGACTTGCGCACCGGGATCGGGGTGTTGCGGGGAATCAGCACCTTCATCACGCCACCGATCGTCTCCAGCCCCAGCGAGAGGGGCGTGACGTCGTTGAGCATCAGGTCGCGCAGTTCGCCGGTGAGGATGCCGGCCTGCACCGCCGCACCGATCGCCACCACCTCGTCAGGGTTGACCGACTGGCACGGCTCCCGCGGAATCAGGGTGCGCACCATCTCCTGAACCATCGGCATGCGGGTGGAGCCGCCCACCAGCACGACGTCATCGATGGCGTCGGCACTCAGGCCCGAATCCCGCAGGGCCCGCTGGACCGGGCGCAGCAGCCGGTCCAGCAGGTCGGGGCAGAGCCCCTCGAAGGTGCCGCGCTCCAGGGTGGTCTCGATGTGGAGCGGGCCGTCGGGTCCGGTGGCGATGAAGGGCAGCGACAGCGGCGTGCTCTGCACGCCCGAGAGCTCCTGCTTGGCCTTCTCGGCGGCCTCGGTGAGCCGCTGCAGCGCCTGGCGGTCGCGGCGCAGGTCGGTGCTGTGTTCGGCGAGGAAGGCCTCGGCCACCCAGTCGACGATGCGACGGTCCCAGTCGTTACCGCCCAGCTGGGTGTCGCCGCTGGTGGCCATGACGTCGAAGACGCCGTTGGCGATGCGCAGCACGGAGACATCGAAGGTGCCGCCGCCGAGGTCGAACACCAGCACCCGCTTGACGGTGCTGCGATCAAAGCCGTAAGCCAGCGCCGCCGCGGTGGGTTCGTTGAGGATCCGCTCCACCGTGATGCCCGCCAGGCGGCCGGCATCACGGGTGGCCTGGCGCTGGGCATCGTTGAAGTAGGCCGGCACCGTGATCACGGCCGCCTCCACCGCCTCGCCCAGGTAGGTGGTGGCGTCGTCGACCAGCTTGCGCAGGATCGAGGCCACCAGTTCCTCGGGGGCGTACTCCCGTTCCGTGGCCGGGCAGATGACGCGCACGTTGCCCTGGTCGTTGGCGCGCACGCTGTAGGGCACCCCCAGGCTGCCTTCGTCGAGTTCGTCCCAGCTGCGGCCGACGAAGCGCTTGAGGTTGGCGAAGGTGTTGCGGGGGTTCAACACAAGCTGACGGCGGGCCAGCTGTCCCACCAGCAGCTCCTGGTCACGGCTGAACCCCACCACCGAGGGGGTGGTGCGACCCCCCTCCGCATTGGCGATGACCTGGGGCCTGCCGCCTTCGAGCACGGCCACCACCGAATTGGTGGTGCCCAGATCGATGCCGACGATGCGCCCCATGGAAGTCCTGATGGCGGCCCAACGCTACCGGAGCCCGTCGACCGTTAAACCGAGCTTAAACGGGCCGGCTGAAACTCGTGCTGAGATCAGGTGCAACGTCCATGCCGACCGGCATCATTGCTGCATGAGGAGCACCCCCTCCACCGACGCGTTCACCCTCAGGCGGCGGCCACCCCAGGAGAAGCTGGTCGACATCGGCTTCCGCCAGCTCACCCTGGTGCTGGCGGCTTCGGTGGGAGTCGTCCTGGTGGCGATCTTCTTGACCGTGTTCAGCGGTGCCAAGGAGGCCATGGCCACCTTCGGGCTCAAGTTCCTGACCACCTCCGCCTGGGATCCGGTCAATGAGAACTATGGCGCCCTGATTGCCATCTACGGCACCCTCGTCACCTCGATCCTCTCCCTGCTGATCGCCGTGCCCATCGGTCTGGGAACGGCGATTTTCATCACCGAAGACCTCCTCCCCCGCAGCATCCGTGACCTGATCGGCCTGCTGGTGGAACTGCTCGCCGCCATTCCCTCCGTGGTGCTCGGCCTGTGGGCGATCTTCGTGATGGAACCGGCGATCCGCCCCTTCCTCTCCCTGCTGCACAGCGCCCTCGGCTGGACACCCTTCTTTTCCACCGTTCCCCAAGGTCCCGGCACGGCCCCGGCGATCCTGATCCTGGTGGTGATGGTGCTGCCGATCATCACCGCCATCTCCCGCGATGCCCTCAACCAGGTGCCGATCGAGCTGCGCCAGGGGGCCTATGGCGTGGGCACCACCCGCTGGGGCGCCATCTTCAACGTCATCCTGCCGGCGGCCGTCTCCTCGATCATGGGCGGGGTGATGCTCTCCCTCGGCCGGGCCATGGGCGAGACGATGGCGGTGACGATGATCATCGGCAACTCCCTCAACTTCAGCGTCTCCCTGCTGGCCCCGGGCAACACCATTTCCTCCATGCTGGCCAACCAGTTCGGTGAGGCCGATGGCATCCAGGTCTCCGCTCTGATGTACGCGGCCGTTGTGCTGATGATCCTCACCTTCGTCGTCAACGTGATGGCCCAGTGGATCGTGCGGCGCCTCAGCCTGCGCTACTGAGCCGAAACCCCTTCCGATCCACTTACCCCCGTTCACGACGTTCCCTGGCCATGTCCGTCTCGACTCCGCCGACGACCCGTCATTTCACGGAACGGCTCACCCTCCACTACGACCCGTCCCTGAAGCGCAACCGCTTCAACCAGTTCGCCACCGCCATCGCCGGCTTCTTCGCGGTGGTCGCCGTGATCCCCCTGTTCCTGGTGATCATCTACGTGCTGATCCAGGGCGGACGGCTGCTCAGCCTGCAGCTGCTGACCGAGCTGCCTCCGGCGCCCGGACTCGAAGGCGGCGGCATCGGCAACGCCATCATGGGCACGATCGTCGTCACCCTGATCGCCTCCGTGATCGCCATTCCGGTGGGGGTCGGCGGCGGTGTCTACCTCTCCGAGTACGCCCAGAACGGCTGGTTCTCCCGTTTCGTGCGCTTCGGCAACGATGTGCTGGCCGGGGTGCCTTCGATCATCTGCGGCGTCTTCATCTACTCCCTGATCGTCGCCACTCGGATCTTCTTCGACCAGAGCTTCAGCGCCATGGCCGGTGGCATCGCCCTGTCGGTGCTGATGCTTCCCACCGTCATCAAGACCACCTACGAGGGCCTGCTGCTGGTGCCGCAGGAACTGCGCTGGGGTGCCTACGGCGTCGGTGCCTCCCGCTTCGTGACCATCACCCGGATCACGCTGCCGGCCGCCTTCACCCCCATCGCCACGGGCGTGGTGCTGGGGATCGCCCGGGCCGCCGGCGAAACGGCGCCGCTGATCTTCACGGCCCTGTTCTCCCCCTTCTGGCCCGAGGGACTGTTCAATCCGATCGCCACCATGTCGGTGCTGATCTTCAACTTCGCGATCATGCCGTACGAAGCCCAGAACGAACTGGCCTGGGCTGCTTCGTTCGTGCTGGTGATCATGATTCTCGGCGCCAACCTCCTGGCCCGCTGGATCAGCCGGGTGTCGCGCACCTGACGTCCTGGCCTTTCCCATCCCTTCCGGCTCCGTCTCACCCATCCCTGACATGACTGCTTCCCCTTCCTCCACCGTGGCCAGCGACGTCTGCATGTCCCTGCAGGACGTCACCATCTCCTACGGCAGCTTCGAGGCGGTCAAGAACGTCTACATGGATCTGCCCAAGGGCAAGGTGACCGCCTTCATCGGCCCTTCCGGCTGCGGCAAGAGCACGGTGCTGCGGGCCCTCAACCGTATGAACGACCTGATCCCCGGCTGCACCCTCAAGGGCCGGGTGATCTTCGATCAGCACGATCTCTACGACAAACGGGTGGATCCGGTGGAGGTGAGACGCCGCATCGGCATGGTGTTCCAGAAGCCCAATCCCTTCCCCAAGTCGATCTACGAAAACATCGCCTTTGGTGCCCGGATCAACGGCTACAAGGGGGACATGGACGAACTGGTGGAGCGTTCCCTGCGCAAGGCGGCCGTCTGGGACGAGTGCAAGGACAAGCTCAAGGAAAGTGGCTTTTCCCTTTCCGGCGGCCAGCAGCAGCGACTCTGCATCGCCCGGGCCATCGCCACCGAACCGGAGGTGATCCTGATGGACGAGCCCTGCTCGGCCCTCGATCCGATCTCGACCCTCAAGATCGAGGAGACGATGCACGAACTGAAGCGCAGCTACACGATCATGATCGTCACCCACAACATGCAGCAGGCGGTGCGCGTGGCCGACATGACTGCCTTCTTCAATGCCGAGGCGGTCGAAGGCGGCTCCGGCAAGGTGGGCTATCTGGTGGAGTTCAACGAAACCGAGAACATCTTCAACTCCCCCAGCCAGCAGTCGACCCTCGATTACGTCAGCGGCCGTTTCGGCTGAGACCCCGGCTCCGGATCATTCGGCCACACCCACAGCGTCGTGGCCATGGGGGTGGGGAGGTGGCGGATCGAAACGCTACGGGATGAGGATGGTGACTCTGCCCTGGCCCAGGATGGTTCCCCATCGCCGCTCCACCCCAGCGCTCCTGAAACCGGTCCAGCCGCTGCTGCCGGCGGCGGCCATCCTGTTCCTGGCCGCCACGGCGGCCCCAGCCCAGACCAGCAGCGTCGTGCGCCCCGGCATCGGCGTCCGCCCCACCGTGGTGCGCACAGTGCCGCCGGAGCCCGGGCCCAACCCCGCCCTTGAGGCGGCGCTGCGGGAGGTGCTCTTCCCGGTGCGCATCGACGACGGACAGGGGCACGGGCCCGATCCCGACAGCGTGGAGGGCCGGCAGGCGAAGCGTTTCAGGATCAAGGTGGCCTGCGAGCGTCTGCCGGCCCATCGTTATCTGTGGAGCCGGGTCGACCTCAACGGCGACGGCAGGCCCGAGCTGGTGGCCCAGGTGGTGGGGCCGATGTTCTGCGGCACCGGCGGCTGCCCGCTGCTGATCTTCCGTGAGCCGAGCCCGGGCCGGCTGCAGCTGGTAACGCAGATGGGCCTGTTCAAGGATCCGCTGGTCGTGACCGAGCGGCGCCACAACGGCTGGAGGGAGCTGATCACCCGCGTGCGCATCGATGCCGCCCGCGGCTACTACGCCCTGCTGCGCCACGACGGTCGCTCCTACCCCACCAACCCGAGTGTGCCCCCGGCCGTGCCCCTGGGGGACCCCGTGCCCGGTACCGCCTACCTGGCCTGGAACGAGCCGGATCCCCGCGCCCATGCCCTGCCCTGCGGGGATGGGTCCGTCCTACGGGCGCGCTGAGTCCGATGGAGCCACGGGTCGTGTGCCGACCGCGGGGGAGCAGCGGGACCGTGGGAACGTCGATGCTGCCCGGCCGCCGTCTCCCAAGGCCAAGAGCAGTTCCTGCCCCCAGGACGTCCTTCAAGACAAGCCCGATCAAGCGACCGAGGAAGGCTGGCGTTCCACCCGCCTCACCACCACGGACCACGGAGACTGACCTCAATCCTTTGCTGGCACCTTCAGGAGCAAGGCCAGCCGTCCGTTGTTGACCGTGACCGACGCTTGGGATTTGTCTCCAGTCCCACAGCAGGGCAGCAGAACCTGGATTGGTGACGAATGCCTATCCACGGGATTGCAACATCATCCAGCTCCGGAGACAGGGCCTTCAGGGACGTACGAGTCCGAGCCGCAGCGGACGGGATCCGCCGGAGCCGCTACGGCATGTTCACGGAACGCCACCCCGCCTGCCATAGGGCCGCTGACAGGCAGCGGTTCGATCGCATGAGGGCCTTGGACGGGCGGATGGATCTCGGCCGTCAAGTTCTGATGATCTAGCGCCACCGCTCCCGTACGACCGCCACCACCGCCCACCCGCCGAGGCCCGCCAGCAGAGGACCGATCAGCAGCAGGTCCACCCGGATGTTGGCCTCGGGGGTGATCGCCAGGATCAGCCCTTCCCAGCCGGCGTAGAGGAGCCAGGCCGCGCCGTTGGCCAGCAGCTCTCTGCGGCAGGGGGTCAGGGCCTGCGCCGCCAGAGTCCACAGCACCGACACGATCAGGATCGGGAGGGGGCGCCCGATCAGGACGACCAGGGGGTGCGCCATGGCGTCGACCTCGACAGGGAAGGCAGTCCCCACACGTTGGCCGCTGGCGCTTCGGCATGCCCGCAGGATCCGCTACAAATCAAGTGTTGCAACCTGTACCGATTGTTTCAATCCCGGCATCATCCCCTCCATCGCCAGTGGGATACCTGAATAACTTGCAAAACAGGGATTGAATCCACCCCACAGCACAAAGGCTCCTCCTCACAGACCACTGCAGCAGACCCAATGAAGACATCTGTCCATCGCGCCGCTTCACTTGCAGGTTTCAGCCTGCTGCTTCTGATGGCTTCGATTCCCTTCCAGCAGGCCGCCATCGCCGAGGTGCTGGTGCGTGCCCAGGGACGCTGCAAGCTCACCAAAGGTGGCTTCGATGCCTTCAACGGCCACTGCACTTTCAAACACAAGTCCGCGGGCGGCAGGGACTCCTATGTGATAAAGCTTGATGACGGCACCGACTTTGTCTTCACCGGACCCAATCCCCAGGCGCTGCAGGTGGAGACCTACAGCGGCATCAAGAACGTACGCCATAACGAGAAACCCGACCACGACCTGTTTCTCTGGAACGACGGGGAGGAGCGCCGCCTCTCGGTGAAGCTCGATCACGCCGAGAACCCGGATGCGAAGTTCGACGACCCTCCACAGAAGGCCACCACCGGCGCACTGGTGGGGGCGGCGCTGGGTGCACTGATCGGCGGTCTGATCACCGGAAACAACAAGAGCAGCAGCACGGAACCGGCCAGAATCGGAGCCCCTGTAAGCGATCTCCAGTCGCTGGTGGGCGTGAAGGGGGCCAGCGCCGAAGCCGAGCTCACACGCAAGGGATACACCTATCGCGGTGGCGATCAGATCGGTGACAGCGCCTTCAGCTACTGGCAGCAGCCGCGCACCAACAGCTGCGTGGCGGTTCGCACCACCGACGGCCGCTACCAGTCGATCACCTACGCCGAGCCGCAGAAGTGCAGGTGATCGGCTGAACGATCCCGGCGCATTCCGTCCGACCCACCGCCGATTTCAGCGTCGGCGTCTTGAACATTTCAACCTGAGGCGGTTTTCCATTGGGAACCGCCATCGGGATTGGTGACAAACAGCTGCGACAAACCATAAAAAAGCCGGTCCCAAGGGACCGGCTTCAGCTAACGGAGAGGGAGGGATTCGAACCCTCGATAGAGTTGCCCCTATACAGCATTTCCAGTGCTGCGCCTTCGACCACTCGGCCACCTCTCCAGCGGCGAAATGGGGCAGATGGCAATGTAGCAGGGGCTGCACCACGCCCCCCAGCGCCCCATGACCCGCACCCACCCGATCACGGTCCACTGGCGACAGGCCCACCGCGTCATCCGCCTCGACGTTCCGGAAGGGGAGTACATATTGCGCAGCTTCGAGGCCCAGGGGGAACCGCTGCCCTTCAGCTGCCGCAATGGCTGCTGCACCGCCTGTGCCGTGCGGGTGCTGGACGGCCAGATCGACCAGCGGGAAGCTCTCGGTCTCTCGAAACAGCTGCGTGAGGAGGGCTACGGCCTGCTGTGCGTGGCCCGGGCCACCGGCCCGCTGGAGGTGGAGACCCAGGACGAGGACGAGGTGTACGACAAGCAGTTCGGCCGCTTCTTCGGTCGCGGGCAGGTGCGTCCCGGCCTGCCCCTGGACGACGAATGACTTCTCTCTGTCAGCGGGCCCTGGAGGGGTCCGGTCTCGATGCCGCCGAGCTGGAGCGTCTGCTGCAGGTGGCCCGCGACGCCGCCGAAGCCGGCGGCCGCGAGCTGCGGCGCCACTTCGGCCGCCTGGAGCAGGTGAAGGAGAAGGGCACGGCGGGCAACCTGGTCACCGAGGCGGATCTGGCGGCCGAAGCGGCCGTGCTGGCGGTTCTGGCGGCCGGTACCCCCACCGTGGCCGTGCTGGCGGAGGAAAGCGGGCGTCTGGACGGCCAGGGCGACCTGCTGTGGTGCGTCGATCCCCTCGACGGCACCACCAACTACGCCCACGGCTACCCGTTCTTTGGCACCTCCGTCGGGCTGAGCTGGCGGGGCCTGCCCCTGCTCGGCGCCCTCGAGGTGCCGGTGCTGGAGGAGCACTACTGGGCGGCCCCGGAGCGGGGGGCCTGGTGCAACGGTCGCCGGCTGAGCGTCAGCGCTTGCGGCGCCCTGGCGGATTCCCTGCTCGTCACCGGGTTCTCCTACGACCGGGTGCGCCGCCTCGACAACAACTACGCCGAGTTCGCCTGGTTCACCCACCGCAGCCACGGGGTGCGCCGCGCCGGGGCGGCAGCGGTCGATCTGGCTTTTGTCGCCGCCGGCCGGGTCGATGGCTACTGGGAGCGGGGCCTCTCCCCCTGGGATCTGGTGGCCGGCGTGGTGCTGGTGGAGGAGGCCGGCGGGCAGGTCTGCGCCTACGACGGCGGTCCCCTCGACCTGGCCGACGGGCGGGTGATCGCCTGTACCCCCGGACTGCGCCAGCCCCTGATCGAGGGGCTGGCCCAGTGCCGTCCCCTCAGCGGGGCCAGCTTCGGCGCCCCGGAGCTGGATGCCCTCGCCGGCGGCGCGACCGACGCTCCATAGGATCCGCCCCTCCCCACCCCACCGCCCGAGCACTCCTCTCCATGGCCCTCCAACCTGCCGCCGGCGCCCGGGACCTCAACCCGGGTCAGGTCGACAGCAACCGGCGACTCTGCGACCTGCTGGCCACGGTCTACCGCCTCTGGGGGTATCGGGAGGTGGCGCCGCCCACCATCGAGCGGCTCGACACCCTCGAGGCCGGCGGCGCGATCGCCGAACGGGAGCTCGTGCGGCTGGCGGCCGATGAGCCCCTCGGCCTGCGGCCGGAGCTCACCGCCCCGATCGCCCGGGCCGCCAGCACCCGCATGCTGGCCCGGCCCCGCCCCCTGCGGCTCTGGGCCAGCGGCACCACCTTCCGCAGCTTCATCGGCGATGGTGGCGGCCAACGCATCAGCGAACAACTCCAGAGCGGCGTGGAACTGCTCGGCGAGCCCTCCGCCGCCGCCGACGCGGAGCTGCTGCACCTGCTGCTGGCCGCCGTGGCCACCCTGGGCCTGGCATCCGAGCACCAGCCGACCCTGCTGGTGGGCCACCACGGCCTGCTCAGCGCCCTGCTGGGCCAGGTGCCGGCGGAGCAGCGCTCCGCGGCGCGCCATGCCCTCACCGAGTTCGACCCCCTCGCCCTCGCCGCCCTCTCCCTGCCCGACAGCCAGCGCCAGCGGCTGATGGCCCTGATCGGTCTGCGGGGTGAGCCGGTGCGGGTGCTCTATGAGCTGGAGCAGTGGCTCGGTCCGGTGCCGCTGCTGGAGTCCCTCGCCGCCACCCTGGCCAGCGTTCAGGAACCGGCCGGTGCCCTGGGGGTGCGGGTGCAGCTGGATCCCACCTTCCAGCCCCACTTCGATCTCTACGACGGGCTGGTGTTCAAGCTCGTCTGCCAGGGCAGCGATGCCCCGGTGGCGATCGCCAGCGGCGGCCGCTACGACGCTCTTGTGGGCCGCTTCTGCAGCGACGCCGCCCAGGCGGCCGGCACCGGCTTCGGCTTCGATGTGGAGGCGATCCGCGATCTGCTCGAATCGGCAACCACCGCCGAGCCCGCCGCGGAGGCTCCGGGTCCCTGGCTGGTGGCCAGCTCCAGCGCCGCCGGGCTCGGGGCAGCCCTGCGCCGCATGGCGGAACTGCACGACGGCGGCGAAGCGGCTGAACTCTGCACCCGGCCCTGCGCCGATCAGGCAGCGGCTGACCAGCTGGCGGAGGAACGGGGCTGCCGCGGTGCCGTGTGGCTGGCTGCCTAGGATCCGCCCGCCCTCTCCGTCGCGTCGATGGCCCATTCGATCGTCACCAACGTCTGTGAGGGCGTGGCCGACTGCGTCGATGCCTGCCCGGTGGCCTGCATCCACCCCGGCGCGGGGGCGAACAGCAAGGGCACGGCCTTCTACTGGATCGATTTCGACACCTGCATCGACTGCGGCATCTGCCTGCAGGTGTGCCCGGTGGCGGGGGCGATCCTGCCCGAGGAGCGCCCCGACCTGCAGAAGCCCGGTCTCTGACGGACAGGGGTTCGGGGACCCCACCCTCGGCGCTCTTGAGCCGCCGGGCACCCCCACCTAGGTTCAGGGCGATTCTTCTCTTTCGCCATGACGGTGCTGGAACAGGGCCAGATTCAGATCCACACCGAGAACATCTTTCCGATCATCAAGAAGGCCGTCTATTCCGGCCATGAGGTGTTCCTGCGGGAGCTGGTGAGCAACGGCGTTGATGCCATCAGCAAGCGGCGCATGGCCGCCATGGCCGGCGACTGCAGCGAAGGGGAGGAAGGAACGATCGCCATCCGCATCGACCGGGAGGCGAAGACCCTCACCATCAGCGACAACGGCATCGGCATGACCGCCGATGAGGTGAAGCGCTACATCAACCAGGTGGCGTTCTCCAGCGCCGAGGATTTCCTCGAGAAGTACAAGAGCGAAAGCGACGCCATCATCGGCCACTTCGGTCTGGGCTTCTATTCGAGCTTCATGGTGGCCTCCCGGGTGGAGCTGGTGAGCCTCAGCGCCAGGCCGGAGGCCGAGGCGGTGCGCTGGAGCTGTGACGGCTCGCCCAACTTCAGCCTCGAAGGGGCCGAGCGGTCCGAACCCGGCACCGACGTGATCCTGCACCTGATGGAGGAGGAGCTGGAGTACATCGAGCCCTCCCGGATCCGCACCCTGATCACCACTTACTGCGACTTCCTGCCGGTGGCGGTGCAGCTGGACGGTGAAACCGTCAACAAGCGGGAGGCGCCCTGGCGCCAAAGCCCCCGCGATCTGGGCGACGACGACTACATCGCCCTCTACCGCTATCTCTACCCCTTCCAGGGGGATCCCCTGCTCTGGGTGCACCTCAACACCGATTACCCCTACAACCTGCAAGGGATTCTCTACTTCCCCAGGATCACCGGCCGCGCCGACTGGGAGAAAGGGGAGATCCGCCTTTACTGCAACCAGGTGTTCGTCAGCGATTCGATCAAGGAGGTGGTGCCCCGCTACCTGCTGCCCCTGCGCGGCGTGATCGATTCCCCCGACATCCCCCTCAACGTCAGCCGCAGCGCCCTGCAGACCGACCGCCGGGTGCGCTCGATCGGTGGCTTCGTGGCCAAGAAGGTGGGTGACCGGCTCAAGGAACTGCATCGCGACGAACCGGCCCGCTACGCCGAGATCTGGGATTCCCTGGCCCCCTTCATCAAGATCGGCGCCATGGAGGACGACAAGTTCGCCGACCAGGTGGCTGACCTGATCCTCTACGGCACCACCGCAGCGGCCGCTGAGGCCCCGGCCGAAGGGGAGGGGGAGGTGGCCACCGATCCCATCGCCACCGACGGCCGCACCTACACCACCCTGGCCGGCTACCGCGGACGGCTGCCCGCCGACAACGCCACCCGCATCCTCTACTGCACCGATGAGGCCGGCCAGGCCGGGGCCCTGGCCCTCTGGAAGGGGCAGGGGGCCGAGGTGCTGCTGGCCGACACCCTGATCGATTCCCAGTTCATCCCCTGGCTGGAGGCTCGCCACGGCGACCTGCGCTTCCAGCGGGTCGACGCCGAACTCGACGCCAGCCTGCACGAACCCGAAAGCGAGCTGGCGGACGCCGACGGCGTCGACAACGGCGAGAAGCTGCGCGGTCTGTTCAAGACCGCCCTCGCCAACGACAAGGTCACCGTCCAGGTGCAGTCGCTGAAGGGGGAGGGCTCCCCGGCCGCCCTGATCCTGCTGCCGGAGCAGATGCGCCGCCTCAACGACATGGGGGCCCTGATGGAGCAGCGGCTGCCGGGCCTGCCCGAGCACCACGTGCTGCTGGTCAACCGCCGCCACCCCCTCGTGGAGGGCCTGCTGAAGCTGTCCTCCGGTGCCGTGATCACCGGGGGCGGCAGCTCCCCCAGCCTCCAGCTGGCTGAGGATCTGAGCCGCCACATCTACGAGATGGCGCGCCTGGCCGTGGGGGGCCTGGAGCCCAACCAGCTGGCCGGCTTCCAACAGCGCAGCGCCGACCTGATGGGGCAGCTGATGCAGCGCGGCCTCTGAGGTCGGCAGGGCCCCTGGAGGTCTGGCGGGGCAGCCCGCCTAACCTGCCCCCATGGCCCCCCGCCCCCCCTTCTCCAGCCTGCGGCGGTGGCGGTCGCTCCCGAAGCTGCTGACGGGTGCCTTGCTGGCCCTGCTGTCGGCCACGGCGCTGCTGGTGCTGCTGCCCGCGTCGGGTCTGTCCAGTGCCGGTCTCTCTGGAATTCCGGCGACCGCCGCCGCACCCGTGACGGTCCGGGTGCTGATGCCCGCCCCCCTGGCCGACGCGGTCGCCGCTCCGGTGGCCCAGTTCAACGCCAGCGGTGCCGGCATGGCGCTGGAGGTGATCCGCGGGCCCCTGGACACCGACACCATCTCCGATCTGGCCATCGGCAGCCTGCTGCTGGGGGAGGCCCCCTTCGACCTGCTGCTGGTCGATGTCAGCTGGCTGCCCCGTTACGTGGCCGCCGGCTGGTTCGAGCCCCTGGAGCGCTGGTTCGGGCCGGAGGTGCTGGCGGCGATGGAGCCCGGCGCCCGCCTGGGCAATGGCCTGGACGGCCACCTCTGGCGCATGCCCCTGACGGGCGACACGGGCCTGCTCTACTGGCGGACCGATCTGATGGAGCGCCCCCCGCACGACACCGCGGAGCTGGTGGCGATCTCCCGGGACCTGCAACGCCGCGGCAGGGTGCGCTGGGGCTACCTCTGGCAGGGGCGCCAGTACGAGGGCCTGAGCTGCGTGATGGTGGAGGTGCTCCACGGCTTCGGAGCCCGGTGGTGGAACGGCTCCACCGCGCGCACGGAGCTGGACAGTCCGGAGGCCATGGCGGCGGCTGGGTGGCTCGACGGCCTGCTGCGAGACGGGGTGAGCCCGCCGGCGGTGGCCAGCTACGCCGAGAACGACACCCTGCAGTCGTTCGCCGCCGGTGAGGCCGCCTTCCTGCGCAACTGGCCCTACGCCTGGCGGGAGATCGAGAAGGGCGGCGGCCCGGTGAAAGGCAAGGTGGGCGTCACACCGATGGTGGGGGCCCCCGGTGGGCAGGGTGGCGGCACCCTGGGCACCTGGGGGCTCTCCCTGATCAAGGGCAGTCCCCATCCGGAGGAGGCGGTGGCGGCGATCCGTTGGCTCACGGGCCCAGTCGTGCAGCGCCAGCTCGCCATCGAGCAGGGCTATGCCCCCACATGGAGCCGGCTCTACGACGACCCGGAGCTGCAGCGGCTTGCTCCCCTGCTGACGGTGCAGCGCCAGGCCCTGCAGCATCCCCAGCTGCGTCCGCCCACACCGGCCTATGCCCAGCTCAGCGATCTGCTGGCGCGGCAGGTGAACGGCATGCTGACCGGCCAGGGGGGAGCAGGCCCGACCATGGCGACCGCCCAGCGCCAGAGCCTGCTGGTGCTGCGCTCGCTGGCGGGACCGGCGGGCGACACTGCAGACGGCCAGCCTGCCGTGGACCGATGAAAACCCGTGCGGCCAGCCTGCTGCTGATGGCGCCCGCCCTGCTGCTGCTGGCAGCGGTGTTCCTCTACCCCCTGCTGCGCTATGGCTGGCTGAGCTTCCAGGCCAGTTCGGTGCTCACCGGGCTCGTGCCGGTGCCGAACGGCGGCGCCAACTGGGGGCGGCTGCTCGAGGATGCCCGCTTCTGGACGGATGCGTTCCAGACCCTGCGCTTCGCCGTCTGCTCGGTGGCGCTGGAACTGGCCGGCGGCCTGGGGCTGGCCCTGCTGCTGCATCGCCCCCTGCGGGGCCAGGGAACCCTCCGGGCCCTGACCCTGCTGCCCTGGGCCCTGCCCACCACCGTGATGGCCCTCGGCTGGCGCTGGATCTTCAACGATCCCCACGGCCCCCTCAACGCCGCCATCCGCTTCCTCGGCGGCAGCAGCTACGGCTTCCTCTCCACGCCGTCCACCACCTGGTTCTTCGTGGTCCTGGCGGACGTCTGGAAGACCCTGCCCTTCGTGGCCCTTCTGCTGCTGGCGGGACTGCAGACCATTCCCGGGGATCTGGAGGAGGCCCTGCGGCTGGAGGGGGCCGGCCGCCTGCAGATCCTGCGCCGCCTCACCCTGCCCCTGCTGGTGCCCTACCTCGCCCTGGCCCTGCTGTTCCGGCTGGCCCAGGCCCTGGGGGTGTTCGACCTGATCCAGGTGCTCAGCGGCGGCGGGCCGGCCGGAAGCACCGAGAGCCTGGCCCTCTACGCCTACCTCAATGCCATGCGCTTCCTCGACTTCGGCTATGCGGCCACGGTGATGCTCGCCACCTTCCTGCTGCTGCTGGTGCTGCTCGGTGGCGGCTGGCTGCTCTGGCGGCGGGGTGATCTCCAGCGACGCCGGGAGCGGGCCGCATGAGGCTGCTGGTGCTGCTCTGGAGCCTGGGGCCGCTGCTCTGGCAGCTGCGCACCTCCCTGCTGCGCCCGGAAGCGTTGGTGGCACCGCTGCTGGAGGGCAACCCCTGGACCCTGGCCAACTACCGGCTGGTGCTCGCCGGCGACCCGCCCTTCTGGCGCTACCTGGGCAACAGCACCCTGGTGGCCCTGGCCACCACCCTGCTCACCCTGCTGCTGGCGGTGCCCTGCGCCTATGGGCTGCAGCAGCAGCGCGGCCTGCTGCGCTGGGGGGTCGGCCTGGGGTTGGTGGGGGCGGCGATGTTCCCCACCGTGCTGCTGTTCCTGGCCCTGCTGGAGATGGCCCGCGCCTTCGGCCTGGCCAATGATCTGCTCGCCCTCAGCCTGCCCTACGCGGGCCTGTCGCTGCCGCTGGCGGTGCTGCTGCTGCGGGCCGCCCTCGCCGACCTGCCGACCGAGCTGGAGGACGCGGCCCGGCTGGAGGGACTGGGCCTCGGGCAGCGGCTGCGGCACGTGCTGCTGCCCCTGCTGGGCCCGGCCCTGGCCAGCACGGCGATCCTGGTGTTCCTGGCCAGCTGGAACGAATACGCCATCGCCCTCACCTGGATCAGCCGCAACGACCTGCTCACCCTGCCGATCGCCATCGCCCGGATCGGCGGCGGCTCGGTGTTCACCATCCCCTACGGCGCCTTCGCCGCCGCCACGGTGCTGGGCAGCCTGCCCCTGCTGCTGCTGGTGCTGGTGGCCCAGCGGCCCATCGTCTCGGGTCTCACCCGCGGGGCGGTGAAGGGATGAACGCTGCCGCGGGGGCCGGTCTGGAGCTGCGCCAGCTGTGCCGGGAGGTGGGGGGCCGCCGGCTGCTGGACCGGCTCGACCTGGCCGTCGCCCCCGGCGAATGCCTCGCCCTGCTCGGGCCGAGCGGCTGCGGCAAGTCCACCACCCTGCGCCTGGTGGCGGGGCTGGATCCCGCCAGTGCCGGCCAGGTGCTCCTGGACGGCCAGGACCTGGGCGCCCTCAGTCCGGGCGAACGGCAGGTGGCCATGGTGTTCCAGAGCTACGCCCTCTACCCCCACCTGAGCGTGGAGGGCAACCTGGACCTGGGACTCAAGGTGCGCGGCGTGGCTGCCGCCGAGCGCCAACGGCGCCTCGGGGCCGTTCTTGAGCTGCTGCAGCTCCAGGAGCTGCGCCAGCGCCGGCCCGCCCAGCTCTCCGGCGGCCAGCGCCAGCGGGTGGCCCTGGCC
>NZ_JAYGHZ010000252.1:0-35580 GCF_034931285.1 Synechococcus sp. BA-120 BA3 | reverse complement strand
GGAACGAGCTGTTGCCTGCCTACCTGCGGATCTATAACGGCCGCAGGTGCCACATGGCCCTGGGTGGCCTCACCCCCCAACAGCGGCTCGCTCAGCTGCAGGCATGAACAACCTGGTGGGAAAGCACCGCTAGGCGAGCATCGACGGACGGTAGCCGACCCAGTTCTCGACAATATGCCTTAGGGCAATTAATGAGCGCAGCGCAAAGGTACAAGTCATGCTAAAGTCACCGGGATTCGAAATAGGTCTTCTACAGTATCCCTTTTTCTGATAAAGATGGCGACTGCAGCTTCTACTCGGGTTTCCAGCGTCTGAATGATTTGGGCATGACCATGATCCATGAACCCGGCCAGAACCACTGTTTTCACTGCGATCTAGGATGATGCAGGCCTGGTTGATCAGAGAGCGTGCGCTGAACTATTCACGACAGGCCCGAGGGATTATGCTTGCCAAGACACATTCTGAACTGGGCCTGGCAGTGCAAGACAACTAGCGCCTTTTGCACCGTTGCACACGAACAGGTAAGAACCCGATGACGAAAACAGTGTTGGTGACTGGTGCTGCCGGAGCCATCGGTGCTGGCCTGGTGGAGGCTCTCGCTGAGGATGGCTGGGACGTGCTCGGATCCGACCACCCAGCCACACCCCCGGAAGCCGATATCCGCCAGCACTTCCGAGGCTGGATCCCCGCCGACCTGGCGTCCCTTAGCCAGGAGCCAAATCAACTAGAAGCCTTCAAGGCTGCTGTGCTCTCCGCTACAGAAGGTGCAGATGTTATGTCGATTGTGCATAACGCAGCCCTGCAACGCCTGGCCAGCTTTGAACAGCTCTCCGCAAGCGACTGGCATGAAACAATGGCAGTCAACCTCCTGGCACCTGTGGCGATCAGCAGAGCCCTGCTTCCCGAGCTCAAGCGCCAACACGGTTCGATCGTGCACATCGGCAGCATCCACAGCCAGCTCACCAAGCCTGGCTTCACGGCCTATGCCACCAGCAAGGCAGCACTGGCTGGGCTCACGCGGGCCATGGCGGTGGAGCTGGGGGGATCGGTGCGCGTGAACGCAATTGAGCCGGCGGCGATCGCCACGCCCATGCTCGAGGCCGGCTTCGCCGGCGCCCCTGATCTGAAGGCCCAGCTGGAGGCCTTCCATCCCACGGGCGCCATTGGCTGCCCCGCGGATGTGGCCCGCGCCGTGCTGTTTCTCCTCGATCCAGCCAACAGCTTCCTCAATGGCTGCGTGCTGCCGCTGGGAGGCGGGATCCACAGCCGCCTGCACGATCCCGCTTGAACCCCATGGCAGCCCATCGCGTCCTCGTCACCTGTCCGCCGATGCTTGGCATGCTGGAGCCCTTTGTGGCTCCGGCACGGGAGCTTGGCCTGGAGCTGGTACCCGCCGAGGTCACCCAGACCCTCAGCGAAGCTGAGCTGATCGAGCTCTTGCCACAATTTGATGGCTGGATCATCGGCGATGACCCGGCCACGCACCAGGTGTTTGAGGCGGGCCAACGTGGATCCCTGAAAGCGGCGGTGAAGTGGGGCATTGGCGTCGACAACGTGGATTTCAAGGCCTGCGAGGCCCTGGGCATCCCGATCATCAACACGCCGGGCATGTTTGGCGGCGAGGTGGCCGATGTGGCGGTGGGCTATGTGATTGCCCTGGCCCGCCACACCGTGGAGATTGATCGGGGCGTGCGCGCGGGCAGCTGGCCCAAGCCACGGGGGCTCTCGCTGGCAGGCCGCACGGCGGCCGTGGTGGGCTACGGCGATATCGGTCGCAACACGGCACGGCGGCTACTGGCGGCCGACATGGCGGTGATCGCCTACGACCCGTTTGTGGAGGCCAGCAGCCTGGAAGCTGGCGTCAGCCTGGCGCCCTGGCCCGAGCGGCTGGGAGAGGCGGATTTTGTGGTGGTGAATTGCGCGCTCACCGCGTCGAGCCACCACATGCTGAATGGCGATGCCTTTGCCGCCATGAAGCCTGGTGTGCGGGTGGTGAATGTGGGCCGGGGGCCGGTGATTGATGAGCAGGCGCTGATTGCGGCGCTCGCCAATGGTCAGGTGCACTCGGCGGCGCTGGACGTGTTTGAGCAGGAGCCGCTGCCATTGGATTCGCCGCTGCGCAGCCATTCGGCCTGCATTTTTGGCTCGCACAATGCGTCCAATACGGTGGATGGTGTGGAGCGCACCAGCCACAGGGCGATTCAGCTTTTGGCGGAATTTCTTAAGGAGACAACAGCATGAGCACACTCAACAAGGCCCGTATCGAGCACTTGGGCCAGACGGGCCTGAGGATCGACATCGGCGATCTCACGGTGTTGGTGGATCCTTACCTGAGCAATTCGGTGCAGGAGTTGGAGGCTCCTGATCTGGTGCGCCAGGTGCCAATCCCATACCAACCCGAGGAGCTTACGTCTGTGGATTGGGTGTTGATCACCCATGACCATATGGATCACTGTGATCCCCACACGCTGCCGGCCTTGGCACAAGCCAGCCCGAAGGCTCGCTTTGTAGGTCCGCTTGCCGTTCGCCGGCAGCTCGAGCAGTGGGGAATTGCTCAAGAGCGGATCCTTCCTACGCCAGCAGATGAGCTGGATCTGGGTGAGGAGCTCACGGTGCAAGCCATGCCAGCAGCCCACCCCAAGATCCGACTCGATCAAAACGGCCAGCTCCTGGCCGTGGGCTATCTTTTTCGTCGCCAAGATCAGAATCTCTACTTGGCTGGGGATACGGCCGTATGCGATGAGCTGCTCGCGGCATTGAAACTCGCTGCACCAATCGATACAGCTTTGTTGCCCGTGAATGAGGATAATTTCTTTCGGCGACGCATGGGCATTGTGGGCAACATGAGCATCCGAGAAGCATTCGGCTTGGCAGCCGAAGTGGGAATTGAACAGGTGGTGCCCGTTCACTGGGACATGTTTGCTGTCAATAGCACGAGCCCAAAGGAAATCGAGGCGGTTTACGAGAGCATGTCGTGGCCGTTTGAGCTGATTGATGGCTCGATGATCCATCTATGACCAAACCAGATGTTTCGATCATTATTCGCACCTTGAACGAGGAGCGCTATTTGCCTGAGCTGCTCAGCAGCATTGCCAGCCAAAAGTCAGCCTTCTCGTTTGAGGTCATACTGATCGATTCAGGCTCAACGGATAATACCCTCACAGTTGCCGAAAACTACAATTGCCGGATTCTGCACATCAGCCGCGAAGAGTTTTCATTTGGCCGCAGCCTGAACCGTGCCTGCGAAGCAGCCCAAGGCATCTATTTGACCTTTATCAGTGGTCACTGCATTCCGTGTGATCATCATTGGCTGCAGAATCTTGTTCAGCCACTGGCGCAGGGCATTGTTCAGTACTGCTATGGTCGTCAGATAGGGGGTCCGCAGACCTATTGGAGTGAATGCCAGATCTTCGCCAAATACTTTCCAGAAGAAAGCTCTCTGCCGCAGCAAGGCTTTTATTGTAATAACGCAAATAGTTCCATTCTGTCAGAGACATGGGCTCGCTATCGCTTCGACGAAGAACTGACAGGGTTGGAAGACATGCATCTTGCCAAACGCTTGGCGGCAGACAAAGGGGCAGTTGGCTACAACGCAGACGCTAGTGTTCACCACATCCATCATGAAAATTGGCAACAAGTTCAGCGGCGCTTTGAGAGGGAAGCCTTAGCGCTGCAGCAGATTTGCCCTGAAGTGATCCTGAGGCGTCGCGACTTATTGCGCTATTTCAGTCGAGGCGTGATCCGCGACCTAGCGGCGGGCTTGCCGACAACATTGACCTCAAAAACCTTTCAGCAGATTATTTGCTATCGCTATCATCAATACATTGGCAGCTATCGCGGCAATCACCTTCACAAAAAAATGAGCAGCGAGCTCCGAGAGACTTATTTTTATCCTACTCCTTCTAAAGGACAGCCTTTGACAAACAAGTCTTACTCAAAACTATGAAGCCTCAATCAGAGCGAATTATAGCTTTGTTGCCCATGAAGGCCAACAGCGTGAGGGTTAAAGGCAAAAACTTCAGAGATTTCTGTGGTAAGCCCTTGTTCCGCTGGATCCTCGACACCCTGCTTCAAGTCAAAGAGATCGACCAGATCATCATCAATACGGACGCTCGCCACATCCTTGCCGAAAACGGCCTGATCGATACCGACCGCATCACCATCCGCGACCGCAAGCCCGAAATTTGCGGCGACCATGTATCCATGAACCTAGTGCTGGCCGATGACGTCGCCAACGTGCCCGCGGACCTCTACCTGATGACGCACACCACCAACCCGCTGATGAGTGCCGTCACCATTCGTAAGGCCATCGGTGCGTTTATGGATGCCAAAGCTGCCAACTCTGCAGACTCGCTCTTTACTGTCGATAAGGTGCAGACTCGCTTCTACCGCTCTGACTGTAGTCCGGTGAATCACGACCCAGATAATCTCATCCCTACCCAGGAGCTGGAGCCCTGGTTTGAAGAGAACTCGAATCTATATCTGTTCACTGCCGAGAGCTTCGCGAAGACCAAGGCCCGCATCGGCAAGCAGCCCATGATGTACGAAAGTCCGTACTTCGAGTCCATTGATATCGATACCCCTGCCGACTGGGACTTCGCCGTGGTTGCTGAGCGCTTCATGCAACAACAACAGAAGGCAGCCCAATGAAAATCTTTGTCGCCTACCCCTCCCATGCTGTATTATACATATGATTTAAATGTCGCTGGTTAGCGTTGCCTACGATTGAAGCGATTGCATCACTCTCCCCAAGCTCAGGAAAAGCACTATGTTTGATTTCCTAAAAAAGAAGGATATTTGGGACGCTTGTTCCAAGGGTTACTTAGACGAGATAAAGTCTAAAAATATCTCTTACCAATTAAAAACCGCTCAAGACTTGTCGATTTATCGACTTATCAGGAATTTACATGATCTTGATATTGCTGAAATTGGCGGTGGTAACTCTAGAATTTTGGAGCGCTTAGCGATAAATAATCGATGTGCAAATATTGAGAAATTCGAAGGGAAACATTTGGGCCCAGCTGAAGAAATAAAACTTGCTAATGTGCGTAACATAAATTCTTATGTTGGTGATTTCGATGCTGCGATCTCAGATAGTCAGTTTGATGTAATTTTCTCCATCTCGGTTGTTGAGCACGTCGAGACAGAGCGGTTAAATTTGTTCTTCATTGATTTACTGCGCATGTTAAGACCAGGCGGTAAATTTTTTCATGCCATTGATGTATACCTGCAAGATTTCCCCACAAGCAGCACTCTTGAACGGGTAAAGATATATCAAAGCTGGGTTCTAGATAATGAGTATGCTATGCCGGTTGGCAATGTATTAACCAGTGAAGTTAAGTTCACTACAGATATGATATCGAACCCTGACAACATTTTATATGGATGGAATACGTTAGTACCAAGCTTGGTTCGGGTAAGAGAAGCCAGCCAAAGTGTATCTCTAATTGTTGCAGGGATGAAGCTCTGATGTCAATAAGAAGTTTCAATGATTTAAGGATCGCGCCATTCAGCGCTTTACTTGATTCACAAATTGGTTTGCCTGACCATCAAGGTGGCCCCGATTTTGATAATTGGGATTATGAGATAGAGACAAGACATTGCAGGTATGGGCGTTCGCCAATCGACACTAAACCGAAGCCTCCTATTAAAGATCCTGAATATGTAAAGGGGGAGTTTGGGTATATTGGACCATGTTGTCTACACTTTGGACATCAGGTTGCTGACTTCTCAATGAGAATACTACCAACACTCGCCACTGGATTTGAAGGGAAGCTAATAGTCGGCACGAAGCAATCTGGTCCATCCGAATTTCATGAAACCCCAACATTCTTTCGACAAATAATTTCCTGGTTTGATATTACTTCTGAACGCATTCTATTGCCAAAAGCTGATTCAATATTCGAAAAAGTTTACATCGCACCTCAAGCTGAAACAATTTTTGGACCCGTGCCATCAACGGAACATTTAGAGACACTGACTGAGCACTATTCAAAAAAAACTTATCCTTTAAAAGACTTTGAAGAAAAGAGCGAGATAGTTTATATCTCAAGGACCCGAATTGGACGCGGAGTATTTGCAGGCGAGGCGGCACTTGAGGCCTATATGAAAAGCATTGGAGCTCGTATTATATTTCCAGAGCTAGAGGATATTTCGAAGTTACTTAAAATATATAATGATGCTGAATATATATTCGGTGGCGAGGGCTCTGCTTTTCATTTATTACAGTTTTTAGGAAGTCAAGTAAAAAATGTTGTCATAATTAGAAGGTCAGCTGACAGCAATTTTTGGGGTCATGATTTTATTCGTTGCAGATGCAAGAATCTACAATATATAGACGCCGTGATTGGTGGCATATCTGGGCGTGAAGATGGTAGGTATCGTGAAGAGGGATTAGCTTTGTTGGATCCAGATAGTTTGTGTAAACAGTTGGGTGATATACTTCCCGTGAATGAACCCATGAATAAAACCCGTTTTGAACAAGCTGAAAAAGAGTCTTTGTACTGTTGGCTTATGAATTATTGGTATAATTCTAAAACTTTTGATGCAAGCTCCTTGGATATTATCATTTCTGAGGCAAGAAAAGCAAATATCCTCATTAAATCTGAGGTAATAGATGTGGCCAGGACAAAGTATTCAGGTACTCTCTCAGATTCTTTAAAGAAGGTTGTAGTAGAACGGGATCCAAGTACTAATTTGGCTACATATCAGCTTAGAGCTGCCGTTATCTTAGGATTGTCTGGAGACAAAATTGGTCTAAATATATTAAAAGATACGTTAGAAGTAAAAAACAACACTTGGATTGATTACGGACAGGTAGCGCAAGCCGCATATAGACTATCAGAGCATGAGATTGCCCATAAGTCTGTTGTAAAGGCACTGGCTGGTTCCATCAACCAATTCTGGCTATGGGAACTTCAAGCTCACATTTTATTATCCATGAATGATCTGGAGGGTGCTAAAAAAAGTGCGATGATGGCTCTTTCAATTGACTCATCAAGACCTGATACTCTATTTCTATTATCTATGACATACCACAGAATGGGAAATCTCGAACTGGCACTTTTGGCAATCAATGCTGCGCTTAAAATTTCATCTAAGCCTCATTTCACTAAATTAAGACTATGTATTGAAAACCTATTAAACACAAGAGAGGACTTGCATCATGTTTGATAATCAACAGGAGAAAGTATCTCATGCGAATAGTAGTTCTTCTTTTAAGACGCATACCTCTCGAAGAGTTACCAAGCTTGTCGACATCTTGTCCGCTCGGACATATTTAGAAGTTGGAGTTTTTGAAGGGATTACATTCAATGATATTCGCATCGAGAAAAAAGTCGCAGTCGATCCCTTGTTTAGATTTGATACTTCTATGCATAGTATTGTAGATCAGGTGGAATTTGTACAGAAACCTTCTGATCAGTATTTTCTTGATTTGGCATCTTCTTTGAAATTTGATATTGTCTTCCTTGATGGGTTGCATACTTATCAGCAGACGCTAAGAGACTTGCTCAATACCATTGCCCATTGCCATGACAAGTCAGTAATAATAATAGATGATGTTTGGCCTGTTGATATATTTTCATCATTGCCTCAATCACTTGATGCACATGAATTTAGACGGATGTCTGGTGGAAATAGCCTTGCTTGGCATGGGGATGTTTATAAAGCAGTTTTCTTCGTACACGATTTTATTCCCTGGCTTAATTATTGCACCATTGAAAATGGTGGCAATCCTCAGACATTGCTTTGGCATTCACCCAGGAATAGTTTTACTCCACGATTTAATAATACTGAGATAATTGAGAGATTAGGCTATGTAGACTTGCACAGAAATAAAGACATTATGAATTTTGTATCTGAGAGTCAAGCCTTTACTTCGGTAGAGCAAGCTCTTTGTGGGACATAACACCATTTCTTGACAATTCTTTGGCCATGAAATTTACGCCGCTTCTAAGCATTGCCATTCCAGCATATGCCCGTAAAAACGAGCTTATTCACGCAATTGAACACTTTATAAGCCAAATATCAGGAAAGTACGATAATGAAATTGAGATATTAATATCAGACGATCATTCGCCAGACGATGAACTTTCAGTTGTCCGAAGTAAGTATGCCGAGAAGTTTGAATTTATTAACTATGTGCGTTATTCTAAGAATATTGGACTTGAAGCCAACCTCATTGCCTGCGCTCAATCTTGTTCCGGGGAATTTCTTTGGATATTCGGAGATGATGACTTTCCCGAACAAGAGTGTTTCGATACTCTTATGCCAATACTACGGGCTTCTCTATCTGACTTTATTATTTTAAACCGAACAAGAAGAAGCTTTGATCTATCAAAGATTATTTCGGATAACTGGATGAAACTGGATCCCAGTAAGACTTACGCTTTTTCTGGGTTGCGAGAATTTTGTCTGTCCCATGGTTTCATAAGCATTATTGGATTTATATCCGTAAATATATTCAGACGCAAACCGTTTATGGCTGTTGATGCGTCTAAGTACATGGGTACCATGTACCCACAATTGGGAGCTATGGTCGAAGCATTTCATAATCGCAAGACCCTGCTTATCGGTCGGCCACTCGTCTGTCACCGCACACAAACGGCAGAGGAAAAGCGTGCAGCATTAGGCAGCAAGGCTGGTGAAGCCGATTTCATGGCCGACATCAAGCGACGGAATGCGATCTATTTCAGTCACCCCTACATTCGCATGCTGGCGGAACTCATTCGACTCGGGGCATTCCAGGTGGCTGATATTGTTAAAATCCCTGAGAATACGGTTATCAATGGCTTACTCATCGACTTCCTGATTCAGACGGTTAAATTAAGTCGAGAACTTGATATCAAAGTTGAGCAGAGCGACTGGGTCGCTACTCGTGAGTTTTTCGATGATTTGCCACTAGATACGAGCAGGCGCAAAAATGTTGCATCCGCCTACCCCAACGAGGATTTTGCATTAATGGCCGGTTCTAAAGTAAGCGCTAAAGAGAATGGCAAAAAGAAACTGACTATTTCGGTTGTCTCACCCAGCTTTAATCAAGCCGAGTTCCTTGCCGAATGTTTGTCATCGGTTCAGCAACAGACCTATGCACCAATCGAACACCTGGTATTTGACCCGGGCTCGACCGATGGCAGCAGGGAGATTGCGGCTGGATTTCCACATGTAACCCTGTTCGCAGAATCAGACGCCGGTCAGTCAGATGCTTTGAACAAGGGATTTACTAGGGCTAGCGGCGACGTCATTGCCTGGCTGAATTCAGATGATTGCTTTGCACATTCGAGTGTTTTCGAAAGTGTTATTCAGAGGTTCCATGCCGCTGATTCCCCCGACATTGTATACGGTCGAGGCATCTATACCAATGAAGCTGGAGCAAAACTTCGGGATGTGTATATCAACAAGGATCCATCATCCTTGATCTGGAGATTCCAGCAAGAAGATGGGATTCTGCAGCCAGCGCTTTTCATGAAGCGGAGCGTGATTGAGCGCGTCGGCCTCTTGCGCAGCGATCTCCATTACTGCATGGATTATGAGTATTGGATCCGTTGCGTAAAGGCGGGGATGAAAATTGTGTACCTCGACGAGGATCTTGCAATTGCCCGCTATCACAGCAATAACAAGACCTACGGGATGCGCGGGAAAAGCTACTCAGAAGTCTGCGACATGATGCAAGAGCATTTTGGCTACGTAAATCATATCTGGATTAAGCGTTATGCGGAGTTTCTTGCCGAAGGCCATGATGGCGTGCTGGCGCATGCAGGAAATTCCGGCGTCAAGGATGAGTCCAATTTGTCCAATATCTACCGCAGTCTCTTGCTTGCCTATAACGGATCGCATGACACGTATCAGCTGCTGGCAAATGGGGCCGCGCAGAAAGGGACGGGCGACACTCTGCGAGAGATGAAAACGCTTGGCATCGCACCCATCGTGCCTTGCAAGCAAATTCCTTTGGATCAGGCTCTGGATCCAGGTTGCGTTGCATATACCGTAGGCCCTCGACGTTGGGCTTTCGATGCGAAATGGAAGGCAGCACAGATTGCTAAGACCCATGAGTTTTTTCGTGAGCGTATTGCCAACAGGCGTAGCGAAACTTGTGTGATCGTGGGTAATGGCCCGAGTTTGAATAAAACAGACTTGTCGCTTCTGCAGGGTCAGGATGTCATTGTTTCCAACAATGTATTTCTGAGCAGCGAGCTCCTGAAATATGCAACCTATTTCACCGTGGTTAACTATCTGGTGGCGGAGCAGAGCAGCCCGCATATCAATCGCCTGGATGGTGCGGTAAAAGTGCTGCCGTATTGGATGGCGTATTGTTTGAATCCTGGACCAAATACTTATTTCGTAGATGCGGTGGGCCGCCCTGAGTTCAGCAAGGACATCTTCAAGAACATGTCATGGCGACATACCGTGACATTCTTCAATTTGCATCTTGCCTATGGCCTTGGCTACCGCAAGGTGATCATGATTGGCTTTGATCATAACTATAAGCAGCCAGAGGGAATTGTAGAGCAGGAGGTGATCCAAAGCTTTGAAGAGGATGAAAATCACTTCCATCCCGGATATTTCCGCGGCAAGAAGTGGCAGGCGGCTGACGTCGATATGATGGAAGAAATGTATCGGCTTGCCAAGGAGGCATTCGAAGAAGACGGACGGTCGATTTTTAACTCCACTGTCGGTGGCAAACTTGAGCTGTTCCCCAGATTGCCATTGGAACAAGCGCTTGCTACTGATTGTAGATGGGATGCTCCTACTTCTGTACTTGGTCCATTTGCGCGGGAGCGGCATGCTCACTGGGATGAAACGGATGGTGTGGCCAACCTGTTCCAGCACGCCCTTAGCGGCTCAACAATGATAGACGTTGGCGCCCATCAAGGAACGGCACTAGCACCGTTCCTTGATCGTGGATGGCGCATTTTTGCTTTTGAACCTGACCACAAAAATCGTACAAAACTGCTCCACCGTCTTGCCAATCACATAAACAAGACTCGGGTTACGCTTGATACTCGCTGTGTCAGCAACAAGTCGCAAAAGGGCGTTACTTTTTTTAACTCAGATCAAAGCACCGGCATCAGCGGCTTGTCCGCCTTTCATGAAACGCACGTTGAAGCGCAAAAGGTCGATATCACGACTTTGACAGAGTTCTTCCAGGAAAAGCCATTACCGGAAGTCGATTTCCTCAAGATCGATACCGAGGGGTACGATCTCTTTGTGTTGCAGGGTTTTCCGTGGGAACGCGGCACGCCGGCGGTGATCGAGTGCGAGTTTGAAGATACCAAGACAGTGCCCCTTGGCTACACCTTTCACGATCTGGCGCGCTTTTTGGCCGACAAAGGTTACACCGTCTTTGTGAGCGAGTGGCATCCGATCATTCGCTATGGCATCCGGCACGATTGGCGGCAGTTGATGCGCTACCCCTGCGATCTAGCCGATCCGCAGGGCTGGGGGAATCTGTTGGCCTTCCGGGATCCTATCGATCAGCAGGCGTTGATTGAAGCGGTGAAAAAGGTGCTGAAAGTCGGCGGTGCCGAGTCTGCGCAGAAGCCTGTGCTTCAGTCCAAGCCTCCCGCTCCTGCAAAGCCTGCAGTGGCTATCCCAGTATCAGCCGCAAACACTGGCTTCCACTTTGAGCCGGGGAGCCACTTCACCTCAATTGCCCCAAACCAGTGGCGCTTTACCGATGATGCAGCCAAACAGAAGCTCTGGATAGCCGCTATGGTCTCACCGAGTTCTACAGCAGGGCGCACCTTTGGCGGTACCTTACGGGTGATTGCGGATAGGGCAATGACGATTAATGTAAGTATCGGGCGCCATGGCAAGACAGTGTACGAAGGCGCGACAAAGAGGGTGGTTCTTGCACCTGGTGCCCCTCAGACAGTTCAGCTTAATAAGCAGTTCAAAGGCGACCATGAGGCACTCAAGCTCCAGGTGGAGGTGGTTGAGTTAACAAATGGAGACTCAGCAGAGCTGACCGTTGATAAGTTGGGACTTAGCGAAACGCTGGCAAGCATTCAGGAGCGGCTCGACTCCAGCCACTTGAATCTGTGCACTGCCAACCGCCTTTTCCGCGAAGGAGATGTCACGACGGCGCTGGGTATTTACCTTTGGCTGAGTCAACGGCATCCGTTATCAATGTATGTTGATAATATTGTCAGATCTGCCAAGCAAATTGGTTTCTCTTGGGTTAAAACTCCAGGCGACCTCAATTGGTTACTTGATTCTGACGGCTAACCAAGCGCAAAGCACTCACACTTGACACAGCTTACTGGTAGCCAAGTCATCACATTTCATTCGCATTATTTGCTTGTTTTTAATCTATCCCACTCATCTCTGTGTCGACAATCAGGTTCATGAGCTCAAGCTGTTTGGCGCTTCAGCAATTTTAAGAGGCAATTCGGAATTTGGCGGTGTCAAATAGAGATCGACCCACCCCATGCATTGGTGATTGAGAGACTTGACATAATCTACAAAGCAGGTTGCTTGACATGCCTCAATTGGTCTCTTGAAAACTTCTTTTAATCTCGAATTCCATGGTGTCCGTAACGGTGCCTCAAAAACCCGGAAGTTTACGCACAGCCATTCAAGCTCGCTGATAGGAGAGAATCCTTGGCTCTCCATCCAATGCGGCGCAAACTCGCAGCGCACCATCCAGTTGCTGCGCCTAGAAAGTTCTTTGAAGCCCGACCTTATAACACTCACATCAAAACCCTGTGTGTCAGACTTGATAAATAGTCGATTGGGTCTTGGAACTGATCCCAGAATCTTGTCCAGGCTTGTGACGGGAACAATCACTTCTTGCCAGTTCTTCTGAGCTACAACTCGATTGTCCTGGGTCGAGACAGGATTAACGCCAATCGCTGTCATGCAGTCCTCTTGACTTGACACAGCTGCCTGGACTATCTCTACCCCGCAGGCAGGTGTGATTTGCTTCAGGTTTGCGCGAAGGATTGGAATCAGCCGAGGGTCCGGCTCAATTGCAATTAGCCTCTTGGCGCCTAGACGGGAACACAGCGTGGCAGCTGTATACCCATAATTCGCCCCAATATCGATCACAACCTCTGGTTCAAGCGTGTGGCGGATCAGTCGCCAAAGCGGTGAGACACTGTCTTCTTTATGTCCCCTCTGTTTATAATGATCTCCGCCTTGATCTGATACATAAACGGATAGCTTGAACTCATCGATTGATATGGTTTGAACCTTCTCGCCAATCCGATCGAGCCGAATCCAGGGTGGCTGATTGAAGCTTGGCTCTTCGGATTCATACCAGCTTGGCCTTTGGCCTGGGTGAAAGCTGTCATAAGAATCGTTTGTATTGGAAAGATCAGTAAGATCGTCGTTCGTTATCCCATTGGGATCCAAGCCCTCTTCGATCCCTTTCCATGACTTGGAGTCTTCAGGTATAAAATAGAGGTTTAAGGGTCCATGAATATGGGCCAGTCGGTATCCATGATCTCGAGCCAGCTGGCTTAATGCGAGAAGAGATGCGCCGTAGTTCTTATCCCTTTTATACTGATGGCTTGGGTTAAAGGAGAGGCTGGCCGAAGCATCTGCAGGCACATGGCAGTTGTATTCGCAAACCAACAAGGATGGCCGTCGTTTCTGCAGGATCGCTAGCATGCACCAGTAATCCATCCCATCCACGTCGATCACGCAGGCTGCCGGTGAACCGGGGACCCCGCATTCGTCAAAAATCTGATTGATATTCAGGGGCGATACAGATTGTTTCTTCAATATCCACTTCTGGCCATCGTTCCAGGGGTTTCTCACCTCATCCTTGACTGCTTCCGAATCAATATTCAAAAGACTGGCTTGTCTTTCTTGGGCAATACGCCCAAGTGTTCCTCCTCCGAGACTGCGCTGGCCAAACTCAACAAAATAATTGCTCTTGAGATCAAGCAAGCTCAGGAGATGCCTGATGATTCCATCCTCTTGGGTGTCAGGCCCGTCGCAATACTTTAATAAAGGCAGCTGATGTTTGAATTTCTCGATATAGCTATTCATTGCTCTACGCCTCCTTTGAGCAGCACCGTGCCTCGATTGGCGCAGGAAAGCAGCTGCCATCCCTGATCCAGTAACCAGGGCAAAGCAAGCGCTCCTTTACCTGCCCACTGATCCTTCTCCATCCAGGTGTCGTCCAAGCCGAGGAGACCACCCGGGGGGATCAGCCGGGAGCAGTGGCGGGCAGCTTCCAGATGCATGGTGTGGCACTCGGCGTCGTTAATTCCTGAGCCATAGCTCTCTACATACGCTTTCTGTCTTAGGTCTGAATGGCTGGCGTGCCAAAAGTCGTAGGCGTCTAAGTAGCAGGCTGCGATCGGCTTTTCCCACTTCTGCAATTCCTCCTCTCCTTTGCCCGTGATCCAGCTGGCATTGCTCTCCCTGTAGTCACGTTCGAGGGCTTCGATATTGGCTTGGTCTAAGTCGATCCCAGCAAAAGCCAAACCCAGTTCCTGAGCCAGCGCCAACAGCTGCACGGTACTGTTCTGGCCTTCAATGATTTCCCTTGAGCAGCCCACTTCCACAAGCCATGGACGTTCCCCTCTCCAGTTGCCCAACAGCTCAGGCAGCTTCTCGCGGCAGATCTGAATGAATAGGGCATGGCCGTGGGCGCCCTTGCTGCCAAGGCAGTTGTTGATGGCATCCAGCCTGCTGAGCAGTGCCGTGACTTCTTCTTGATGGGCACCCGGGGAGGAATCGGCTGGCACCTCAGCGGCGATGGCCGTTGCCAGCAAGCCAACCATCTCTTCATGCAAGCCAACGGCTCGCTCCCAATCGGCCGAGCCCGTCTGGGCATCCTTCATCAGGCGGCTGGTGTTGGCAGTGGCCACCAGTTCCGCGCAGACCTGCAATCGCTCATCCCCTCCCATCTCAGGGTGTTCCTTCAGCAATCGCTTGAGTCCGTAGCTAGCTGCCACCAACCGCTGCTCCCGCGCCATTTCCAGCGCCATGCCCAGCAGCTGCGCCGGCGTGAGCGCCGACGAACGGATCAACTTGGTGCACGCCTGCCAGCGTTCATAGTCCGCCGATCCCTGCACTTCTGGCTTGATCGCGCCATACACCAGCTGATCCCATACCTCCACCTGCCCGGTGTCGTGCAGATGCCGCAACAGCTGATCCACCACCCCCTTGGTGCTCTCCGGCGCATTGCGTAGCTGCGCCCGCCACAGCCGCACCCCCTCCGCATAGGCCTGCCCCCGCTTGACCCAGTCGTCCGTGGCGCCGCCACCCTCGGGCTCCTTGGGCCAGGCCGGCAGACGGATCCCCAGGAGGGCCAGCTGCTCGGTGAGGGTTGCGCTGGTTGGCATACAGACTCGTAAACTGGCTAAAAGCATTCTCGCAGTGGACTCTCTGGCAATCCAGCGCTGCCTCACGATCCTTGAAGACCGCTACCGCGAGTTGCGTGAGATCGGTGAGAATCGCTTTCAAGCCTGGATGGAGGAAAAAGCCGCTCTGACGCAGCAGGTCAAAGCCAAGACCGAAGCCCTCACTGGCGCAGAGGCCAGCTACGACGAGGTTCAAGCCCAGCTCGCTGGTTGCGCCAAGGAGCGAGACGAACAGGCCAAAGCCACCAACGATCTCCAGCTCCAGCTCAACGCCCAGATCGACGCCCTCCACCAGGCCCAGGCCGTCCGCGATCAGCAGGCTGAGCAGCTCAAACGCCTCCAGGACGACCTCGCACTCGCCAAGGCCCAGCACGACGCCCTCGCCTCCGAGAAGGACGCCGCCATCCACAGCGCCAACGATCTCCAGCTCCAGCTCAACGCCCAGGCCGAAACCCTCCACCAGGCCCAGGCCGTCCGCGATCAGCAGGCTGAGCAGCTCAAGGTATCCCAGGAAGAAGCTGACCTCACCATCCTGCAGCTCCACCAGGTGCAGGAGGAGCTTGAGCGCTACTTCCTGCGCTCTCGCGAACAAGAAGATCTCACCGCCCAGCTCCAAACCAAAGACCAAGCCCTCCAAACCGCAGAGGCAAAAGCCACTGAACTCACCAAGCAACTTCAGCGGGTCAACCAGGAGTTTTACAGCCTTCAGCAGCGTCTTGACCAGCTGAGCAAGTCCCAGAACGATCTCACCGCCCAGCTCCAGATCAAAGACCAGGCCCTCCAAGCTGCAGAAGCCAGAGCCGCTGACATCACCAAGCAACACCAGAAACGCTCTCAGGAGCTTGAGATTGCCAACATGAACATGAAGGAGACTCAGGAAGAAGCCGAGCTCACCCTCGTACAGCTCCACCAGGTGCAGGAAGAACTCGAGCACTACTTCCTGCGCTCACGCGCAGGGGACGAACTGACCCAGGCACAGGCGCACGAACACGCAAGAGCAATGAACCTGCTGGGCCGCATGATCAGGCTGCAGGCCACGGGCCTTTGAACCCGCAGGTTTCGGTGTTGATGCCCTGTCTCAATGCAGGGCCATTTCTTCACGAAGCCATTACCTCGGCGTTGGCACAACCGGAAATTCTTGAAGTACTGCTCGCCGATGCTGGCTCCACCGATGGCAGCCTTGAGCAGATTGAAGAGTGGAGCCATCGTGATCACCGGCTGCGCCTCGTGTCCCGCCGGGATACAGGCCCAGCAGATGCACTCAACCAGGCCTCCGCCCGTGCCCGCGGCAGCCTGATTGGTTGGCTCAATGCCGACGATCTCTACCCCCCAGGCTGCCTGCAGCGGGCCGTGGCTGCCCTGGCCAACCATCCCGACTGGCTGATGGTCTACGGCGAAGGAGAGGAATTTGATGACGCGTCTGGTTTTCTGCGGCCCTACCCCACAGTTCTTCCCTGCGCCGGTCTGGAGGGACAGCGAAACCATTGCGGCATCTGCCAACCTGCCGTGCTCTGGCGCCGCTCCATGGGTGTGCTGCTGGGACCCTTCAACACCAACCTGAACACCGCCTTCGACTACGACTACTGGCTGCGTGCCTTCACGGCCTTCCCCCACCGCATCGGCTATCTCCCCCACCTTCAAGGCCGCACCCGCCTGCACAGCAGCTCGATCACCAGCCTCCAGCGCGGCCTCGTGGCTGTCGAGACCACCCGGCTGCAAGCCACTTACTTCGGATCAGCCAGTGGTCGGAATCTGCACAACTACGGGCTTGAACTCCAGGCCGGTCATGCCCAGCTACCAGCAGATCAGACCCTGTTCCAGCAGATGGACAAAGTCATTGCGCAAGCCAGTACTGCTCTCTCACCCCATGCAGAGGCCTGGCTCCGGCAAACCTGGTGCCCTCAGGCGGATGCACAGCTGAAGGAGCAGCAAGCAGCACAACTGCAGCTCCAGAAATGCCACAGCGTGCGGATTCTTCAGATCGCCCATCCCCAGCTCTGCCTCAAGGCCCCCTCGCCTCCGGCAGGCCCCCATCGCCGCCTGCTGGCCGGCATCGACCAGCATGGGCCGTACAGCTTGTTGTTGCAGCAGGATGACGTGCTGCATCAGCGATATCCCCGCCTGAAGGGCTCCTCACCCTCCCCTCCACAGCCCAGCTCCCACTCACCCTGGAGCGACCGACCCTTTGGCGTTAATTTGATCGGGCATGCTTTCCATGTCTTCGGCGTCGGCGAAGACATCCGCATGGCCGCCCGTGCCTTGGCCGCTGCGGATGTGCCCTTCACCGTAATTGATGTTCCGGCCTTCAACGGATCAGCAACAAACGATCGCAGCCTGGAAGACTTGATCCACCCTGGGCCTTCAGGCCCCTACGCCTTCAATCTCATCTGCCTGCAGCCCATCAGCCATGCCCAATGGCTGCTCCAGAATGGCCTGACACCACAGCAAGGGCACTACACAATCGCCGCATGGCCATGGGAAACCGATCGCTGGCCCCAAGCCTGGGAACCACTGCTTGAGCACTGCGATGAACTCTGGCCCGCCAGTAGTTATATCCATCGAGTCCTGCAGCCGATGGCAGCACAACACGCCATCCCGATTCACACCATGCCCATGGCCGTGGACATCACAGCAACCAATGTGAAAATAAGCGAACAACAACGTCGCACCCTGCGGCATCAATTCCACTTGCCACTATCAGCCACGCTGTTCGTCTACAGTTTTGACTTCAACTCCACCACCATCAGAAAGAACCCCCACGCGGTGATTGAAGCCTTTCAACTCGCTTTCCCTGATCAGCAGCAGCAGAAGGTTGCACTGGTGATCAAGGTCCTTTCCCCATCCCCTGCTAGCCACGACTGGCAATGGCTGCAGGCTCGCCTACTGGAAGATCCACGCATCAAGCTGATCGCAGAAAACCTTGGGCGGGAAGACCTGCTCAACCTCTACGCCTGCTGTGATGCCTTCGTGAGTCTGCATCGTTCAGAAGGATTCGGACGGTCTCTAGCGGAGGCCTTGCAGCTCGGGCTCGCCGTGATTGCTACCGACCATGGAGGCAACACGGATTTCTGCCAGGGGCCACTGGCCCATCCGGTGCCCTGGCGTTCTGTGCCGATTCCCCCCCAGGCCTACCCTCCCGCCGACGAACGGCACCGCTGGGCAGAACCCGACATCGCATCAGCCGCGAAGAGCATGAAAACGATCGCAGCCATGGACGGGGCCCGGGAAGCAGACGTGGCGGAAGCAACTGTGGCTTACAAACAACAGTTTAGCCCCCATAGTGTAGGTGAACGCTATCGGCGGCGTTTGGAGGCCATCTGGCAGCAACCTTGACGGTCAACTCCTGAACCCGAACAAACGGAGCAAGCGATCGCGCTTCCGCCGCGGGCGGCTTGCCTCAAGGGACTGTTGCTCACGCCTCTGCTGCTGGAAAGCTTCCGCACGGCTGACTTGAGCATCAAGGGAATCCAGAAACTGCCTGTACTGCTCCAAGGCCTGCCAGTTCGCCCGCAAATCAGGTGGTGCCATGGCCACTTGGGAAGCATACGGCGACCCGGAAGCAGGATGCATCAATGGCTCAGCAGTGGTAATCTCCGCATTCGCAACACACGGCAGACGAACCGCACCAGCCCCAGGCAGCTGGATGCTGCCTTCGGCGTCAAAGCAGACCTGCACCTCCTGACCTGCCCAGGCAGGAGGCAGCTCGTGCAGCTCGATCTCAAAACCACAGCGCTCCGGAAAGCCCTGGGCGCCCATACCCAGTCGGTAGCGATCACAACGAAGCTCGATCGCAGGCTGGCCGGCAGTCAGCAGCCAGACCTCAATCGGTTGTTCAGAACTCTGGCCGCGCCGGAAACACCAACCCTGGAGAGCATCGCCATCAGGGCTCAGCCCGTCAAAATGGCCCACGGCGCCGCGCACCTGCGGGGCCAACACCGTCTTAAGATGTTCGGCGGTGCTGGAAGGCTGAGGCTGGTAGAGAAGCTCGACAGTAGTGCTTCCATCAACAGACAGACCCAGCAGGCGAGGTGGATCCTCAAAGATCACGGCGGGAAGATCGCCACTCAACTCCAGCTGAAAACCGAAGGTTCCCTCAAGCCCGAGCTTTTGGCAGACATCCTGACGATGCTGGTTAATCAGCGTCCGTCCCAGCAGATGAGACCCTGCCAAAAGACGCACCTCCGTAAGCACTGCATCGTTGCAATGGGCCCAGCCTGCAATCAGGCCTGGCGTGATCGTATCGATGCCTCCGGAGTGCTTGGGCTTTGAACGACGACGACGAGCCACGAAAGTACCCGGCTGGAGTTGCGCCCATTATCCCTTGAAGCAGCCAATCCGGGGGTTCCCCGTGGCCACATCCTGAGGTTGTCGCATGCAAGCACCTCCGTCCGAGAGCCCGAAACTATGCATCGGAGTGGTATAAAGGCAATCGGCAAAGAACATGTGGTTCACTTGGCTCCAACGCGTGCGCTCACGGTTCTTTACCGGGAGCCCGCCGTGAAGCAGATTGGCATGCCAGACCAGAACTTCTCCCTGCCGGGGCAGGAAGGTTTTGGGCTGGAAGCCCTGCTGCCGTATCTCTCTCCGCCAGATGGGCTCGAAAAGCCTCTGCGGGTGCGGTTCAGCCGCAATCTCCGATGGAGTCATACCCTCAGATTTAGCGCTACGATAAGGTAAGCGATGGCTACCGGGGTAGTACACCAAGGGACCTGCATCTTCATGAACATCCTCAAGGGCCATCCAGACTCCACACATGAATCCATGGGGGTAACTATGGAAGTGCACAGCATCACTGTGGAAATGCTGCTGGCTACCCACTGGAAAATTCAGCGTTTGGAAGCAAAAGGGCTCACGTCCGAAAAGAATACCGAGAAACTCCAGGACCACCGGATGCAGGGCCAGTTCCCGCACAGCTGTGCATTGATTCCAGCCATCCTGCAAACGTAGATTCTCGGCGCTGCCAGTTCGCCATCCCTCAAGATAAAAATGAGTGGAAAAAGAGCGACGAATCTCATCCGCTCGCTCTCGGAAGGTCGCGTCCGCCAAATCCAGCAAACAGAAACCCTGCTCCGCCATAGCTAGGGCCTGTCGGCCATAAGGTCCGAAAACTCCATCAGCCACCCGGTCACCAATATCGGGCAGGTCGATCAATGGGATACTCACTAAGTCGAGACCCATCACCTCGACTCCCGCATTGGCTCAGCACGCCGCAAACGAGGAGCCGGCCCATCAAGACGGAGGGAGAAGTTCTCCTCCTGGAGGCTGAGCTCAGGATGGTAATAGGGATCTGCTTCAAGTACGAAACCCCAGCGCTGTTTCATCACCTCACGCTCCTTGTGCCACTGGCTAAGGGCCTCGGGTGTGATCGGTGCTCCCCGGCTCTTGGACTCATGGTGCACCAGCACAGCCTCAGGACAGTAGAGATTTCTATAGCCCGCAGCCCTCGCCCGCAGGCAAAGGTCAAGATCGTTGTAGGACACATGCAGCTTCTCGGCATCAAGGCCCCCCAGCTGTTGAAACAATGAACGGCGAATCATCAACGCGGCTCCCGTGACTGCACTGAGATTCTGGGTAAGGTGGACACGTAGCTGATGACCAGCTTCCGATGCTGGCTGATACTTATGACTGTGGCCTGCCACACCCCCGATGCCAAGGATGACGCCTGCATGCTGCAACGTGCCATCTGGATAAAGTAGCTGAGCTCCCACACACCCGATCTCCTCCCTCAGGGCTTGACCTGCCATAACTTCTAGCCAACCATCATTCCGAGCTTCAATGTCGTTGTTCAACAACAACAGAAGCTGCCCTTGAGCAACGGCAGCCGCCGAATTATTGAGTGCCGAGTAATTGAACGGGCCTGGGCAACGTAGAACCTTCGCCCGTCGCGTTGTCTCAAGCTCCCTCAGAAAGTTGAGTGTGGATGTCTCTTCACTACCATTGTCAACCACCAACAGCTCAAGCTCCAGCCGAGTTCCAACCAAGGCCAACACAGAACGGAGGCACGGCTCCAGAAGCTCTAACCGATCCCGTGTAGGCACGATCACACTCACAAGAACGGGACTGTCCTGGAGGGGCCAGAACAGCCGATGCCCTCCGCCTGCTCTTGCCTCAACCACAGGACTGAGACCGTGACGCTCGAGGTGCCGTTGGACCATGGAAGCGGAAGCATCGTCTCCTCGGCCGGTGGGCCTGTGGTGGCTCAACACCTCCGGCCAATGCCAGATCTGCTCCGAGAGGCAGACCTGGGACAGTTCCAGCAACAGGCCATAAGGGGTGGGTTCTTCGCCGCTTACGCACAGCCGCAGTTCCGCTTCCTTCAAGCGATCCGCCCGTACCCAAAAGCAACGAATGTAGTGGGGATCGGTGAGTAGCAGATCGGGATTCCAGGCAGGTTTCCAGTTAGGCGTGTGTCGTACGCCTTGCGCAGAAAGCAAATCACTGTCGGCATAGATGAGCTCAGCCTCAGGTACCTCTTGAAGCAGCTGGGACATACGTTCAAGCGCGTCAGGAGCAAGACAATCGCCATCTTCCAACACAACCCACCAGTCAGTCTCGTCTAAGGCCCCCGGCGACCAAAACTGGAAACGTATCCGGCGCCATGCCTCTGCAGACGGCTTCAGTCGTGAACGGCGGGGCGCCTCCACCTGCTGAATCCAAGCGGCGTAACCCTGGCCGTCAACCCGACGCCGGGCAAGGAGAGCATTGTAGTCAGCCCAGATGCGTGCATGGCTGAGCATGCGGTTGCTGCCAATGACCCTGCCATAAAGACCATGACGAGTGCGTAGATGCCTTGCGACACGGTAATGGGCCCTCGGGGAAAACAGCGGCTGATATCGTAGTCGTAGCTCTTGGATGTCGCCATCAAGGTGAAAGAAACGAAGCTTCAGGTCCTTTCTGCCGCGGCTGGAAATACGAATCAAACGACGACGTTCGAGGCCATTGGTGACCTGCAGGGACTGAACAAATGGCTCTGTGCCACGGCTAAGCTCGATCCGGTAGCGATGCTGCGGTCCTTGCAACAGAATTCCCAACCGATACCAGCCGGGTTGCAAAGCGGAGTCACTGATCCAAGTCGGGCAGTCAACTGAGTCCAACCATCGTCCAGGCAGCAGCTTCCAGCGACTAAAGAACAAGGCAAGAGCCTTTCGCCTCCACTGCCGACCGGTTCCACCGTGCCTAGCCAGATGAAGGATCAGCTTACTCACGATGGCTGTCTTGGACCCCTAAGACAAACTTACCCAGACTTAAGCCCACCAAAGCAATAGCAGCAACAGTGAAGAATCCGCGGAGGCGCCAGTTAAATGCAGGCGAATCAGGAAGAAGAGGTGCAGACAGAATGGCCATGAATTTCTGCTGTCGTTGTGTATCAACACGAGCTTTCTCGGCAGAGATGAGTGCTGTTTTGTAGAGGTCTGCAGCAAAATCGACAGCTGACTGGTACTTGAGAATGTCAGCCGCCTTACGATTGAGGTTGCGGCCAGAGCCTTGGCGCGACACGAGACCTTTGCGTTCAGAATCAATGAGACGCTGGAGTTCTGCAATTTGGTCAATAACGGCCAAGAGATCAGGCTCATCCTTACTCTTGTATTGCTGCTCAAGAGTAAAACGCTGGAGCTTCAGCTCTGCCAGTTTCATCTCTAAACCTCCAACAGAGTTGGCCACAATCCCCGCCTCAACTTTGGGGTCAATCACCTCTGTGGAACTTTGGAAAGCAAGCAAGCGTTGCTTGGCTTTGTCAAGCTGTGCCTGAGAACTGGCCAGTTCCTTTCGGGCGAACTGTAGTTGGGCCTCCCCAATACGCTGGTTCAAGCGATTGACAAACTGTTCGCTTTGCTTCAACAAGAAATTATTGAGCTCATAAGCGGCTTTAGGAGACAATCCGACAGTGGTAAGAGTGATAACCCCAGAAATCTCATCCAGTTGAACCTGTACCTGCTTCTGAAAGAATTTGAGCCGATCTTGACGATTTGCACCACTTGGCAAGCCTGCAAAAAGGTCGGGGGAGAATCGTGCATATGCAGCATCAAAATCATAGGTTTTGAGCAGATCCTCCAGCACCTGCGGTGAGGTGAGGTAAGTGCGTAGGTATCGCGCATCTTCCAGAGAGTTCTGACTAGAACCTGCAAACAATCCAGCTAAGCCGCTGGTAGCGCCGCCACCGAGGGAGATGTCTTCCGCGGACCGGCGTACGACATAGCTCGACTCCACGGCATAGCGATCGCGTGCAATTGCAAAGAAATACACTCCGGCCAGCACTATGGGCACAAGTACCAACTGAAGCACAGACCGCTTCTTTAGCCAACCCAGCAGATCAGGTTTCTTTGCCCGAAACTTCAAATGAGTCTGGGCATGATGAAAAGCCTGAATTGTTTTTTGCCTGGCGACGTTAAGCTGCATGAGATAGTTCCGCAGTATCAGGTGGAAGTTCAGCCAAGAGACTCTTGGTATGAATATCTATCGCCTTCTGAACATCATCAAATTCCAAGACCTTTCCTGATTCCAGCAAGAAGGCTCGGTTGCAATGAATCTTCAACCCCCACAGGTTATGATCAACCATCAAGAAGTTTGCGGTTTTCTTTCGTTCCAGCAAAAGCCTTTTGCTCTTTTCTCGAAATTTCTGGTCTCCAGCTGCCGTGATCTCATCAATCAGATAATAATCAAATGGGAACGCCATCGACAGTCCGAAGCTCAGACGAGACTTCATCCCTGAAGAGTATGTCTTGAATGGCCGATCAAAATAAATACCAAGCTCTGCGAAGTCCTCAACAAACTTGATGCGATCTTCAAGGTCACGCCTCTCCCCGTAAATCATGCTGACGAATGTCACATTTTCCCGCCCAGTCAAACTTCCCTGGAATCCACCCTCAATTCCAACAGGCCAGGAGATCGTTCCATCACATTGAATCGTACCCTGATCAGGAACATCAATCCCACCGAGCAGCTGTAGTAAGGTGGATTTTCCGGCACCATTGGCACCGATGACAGCGATCGATTCATCACTGCCTATCTCAAAGCTTAAGTTATCGAGGACCCGCTTTCTCTTGCCTTTATACAGGTAGCTCTTGGTAAGCGAATTGACGCGAATCATTAAATTAACGCCTAATCAGGGCTCTCTCATTACTAGTATAGCACCACAGGGCAAGGCTAAGGTAAATCAAGGCAAAACCAGAAGGGTAAGCCAGAGAGATCTGCGAAGGAATCTGATAGTCAATGCTCAAGGCTTGACGAGCCAGCTCAATACACTGGAGAAGTGGGTTATAGACGAGCAGGTCTCTGGCAAATTGAGGAATCTGAATAGGAGAATACATCACACCTGACGCGAAGTATAGCGCTCGGTTCACCCAGGAAAGGATCTGCTTAAGGTTGGCAAAGTAATGAGATCCAACCAAGGACAAAAGAGACGTACCGACTCCAAGCAGAGTCATCAGCACGAAGGACATGACCAATAAGGGAAGATCTCGAAGTACCAGAGCATACAAATGTGCCCAGACAAGGCTGAACACCACAATGGCCGCACAGGCATAGAGGCCTAACTCTTCGATGGCCTTGGCCAGAACCGTGTCAATGGGCTTGACACGTCGATAAAAGAACAGTGCCCTATTTGCCTCCATGGTTGTCAAGCCATGGGACGCAACACGCGAATACAGATTGAAGAGTATAACCCCTGGCGCCAGAAAGAGAACGATATTAAGATTATTCACTCTCGTTGCTGGGCTCGCAATCATTCGCAGTGCTGCCCAAACCGCGATCTGGCCGATCGGCTCAACGAGCACGGCGAGGAAACCACCATGGACATCGCTAACGCGGCGTCTTAGCTCGCGGTAAACCAACGCATTGACAACGCGCCACTGAATTTCGAAACCACTCAATCTTCGGAGCCTTGTCCCTGTGCCTTCCATGGTCAATGGTTCAGTTGACACCTAACAGACGCAGCAAAGAAGCTGCATTGATGACAGGACCTACCGGTTCGAGGGTGGCGCGTACGGCATCGTTGAAAGCGGATCTGCGATTGCGGTTAACCACAATGACATCTCCATCTTGCAAGGCAGGATTATTGTCACTACCCAGGGGATCGGATGGATTGAAGCGGACCTGCTTTTGGGTTATTGTGCCATTGGGTTCAAGGCGAAGTAATTGGACGTTACTGACGCTGGCTCGCTCCTTGACAAAGCCTCCGGCACTCAAAACTGCATTACTGAGATGGCTGTTGGCCCGAATCTTGACAACTCCGGGACGCATGACCTCACCCACAACATTCACACCAATGGTGTCAGGAGCGAAGGTTGATGCTCCGATCTTGATCAAATCCGGATAACTGAGATCATCTGCGGGCGTCACCATAACCACATCTCCGTCAAAGAGAATCGGATTCTCTATCTGCCGGCCATCTCGTAGGGCCTCCCAGAAGTTGACCCTTAGCTCTCGTTGGGAACCTGGGCCAAACTGGCGCCTAAGAATGACAGCTCGCAAATCACCTCGGGCTGTGATTCCCCCCGCCTTCTGAATGGCTTCGACCATGGTGGGCCAACCACTCGACTGGATAGTGGTTGAACCAGCTGAACCAGCCACATCACCAGCGTTGTCCAGCTGATAATTCCCAGAACGATCCAGACTGTATAAGCCGGGCCGCTGGACCTCGCCAGTGACAGTGATCCGCATGGGACGCGCAGCCACCAGATCCAGAGAAACAATGGGACGGCGCAGGAACCTGGAATAGGCCTTACTGATCCGATCTCGGGCCTGATCCAACGTCAGCCCAGCAACAAAGATGCTGCCTATCCTGGGGAAACTGGCGGTACCATCTGCAATCACCTCAGCAAGACCCTCGTAGCCAGGTATCTTAAAGACTGACATCCTGACACGATCACCTGGGCCAAGTCGATAGCGCAGATCTCCGCTGAATAATGTGGGCGCCACTGGGGTGGCGGCCATAACACTTAGTGGCAGGTAGATCGTTGGCGAAAACGCCAAAAGGTTAATGACTGCAGCAAAAGTGAACCTGGAGAACGAACGGGTAAGATCAATCATGAATCTGCCTTAACGAACAAAGTCATAAGCACGACTTCGAGAGGCTTTTGCCAATCGCTCGCACCATTGCGGATTGGTTAGCAGCCGATCGATTGCATTGAGCCATTGATCACGCTGATCACTTAGGAGCAGGCCATCTTCGCCATGCTTCACGAGCGCAGAGTAAGGCAGTTTATCACTATACAAGCCAGCAGCACCGAGTCGAGCTGCGTCAAAAAACTTCACCGCCGCGCGGGCCCGATTGAATCCGTTGTCCATCAGCGGGCACAGAAGACAATCCAGCCGCTGGCTAGCTGTCAGTTGGAGATAACGCTCCCAAGGAACGGGTTGGTGGACACGAACTCTCGGCACAGATCCGTATAGCCTTCGCATTTCCTCATCACCGTAGAGATCAATCAATGTATGAGAGTACCTCTCCTGCACCTTGAGAATGAGTGGGTAAAGCCACAAAAGTTCCTGACGATGGGACGCTGTTCCGTGATAACCAATGGAGAAGCTCTTGACTTGCGCTAGGACACGCAGCTGTGGTCGTAAGGGAATCAGCACGGGATTCAAACTGGCATAACGCTCAGCGAGGACTGGGGTGCTGACCCAGAGTTCTTCGCACCAGTCAAGGATGGTGAAACGTTTCGACCAAGCCAGACGACGTAGTTTGTTGGCATACTTATGGGGTAACACCTCAAATCCGTCAATGTCTAATAGATCATCATCCATCCAATATATGCAACGCTGACCCTGGATCTTGGCTTGTCGTAGCCAGCCTCTCCAGCGCCATCCCCGGGGCCAGTAGCGTACAAGCATGACCACTTGAACCTGCTTTAGCTGCGATCCAAGATCCTTAGGAGGACGCTGACGAGTGTCCAGTAGTATCGGCCTCCAATGGCGTGACTTGAAAGCCGAATAAAGGAAAAAGTCCAGACTGGATTCAGCCCCCTGATGCAACACAAGGATCGAGGTCAAGCACTTGCCCACAGCAGGCTCACATTGTGACCGCCAAATCCAAAAGAGTTCTTGATGGCCAAGTGCCGACTCCTACGGCTTAGATTCTCATTGCGATTCCTGGCAACCCGAAGCGGGATCTGAGGGTCGGGAGGATCTGAATTAAGGCTTCGCGGTACTACCGCTTTCTGCAGGGCCTTGAGGGTCAGTATGGATTCCACGGCTCCCGCTGCCCCCAACAGATGGCCAAGGCCGGCCTTGGGCGCGGTGACCCAGACGTGATCGGTGGCTGAGCCCAGCACAAGCCGAAGCGCCTGTGCCTCTGCCATATCGCCCAAGGGCGTTCCTGTAGCGTGGGCGCTGATCATCGAGAGATCCTCTGGCCTCGCATCTGCACCCCTCAGGGCCTTCCGGATGGCCTCGGCAGCATGCAGCCCGTCAGGTTGCGGCATGGCCAGGTGGTGAGCATCGCTCGTCATGCCGGCTGCGAGCAAAAGCCCTTCAATCGGCGCATGTCGTGCCTCAGCATCCCTGAGTCTTTCCAGAACGAGCGCCCCTGCACCTTCCCCAAGGACAAACCCATCGCGGCCCTCCGCAAAAGGTCGACAGGCGCTTTGCGGATCCTCATGTCGACAGGAAAGCGCTCGCATCTCCGCGAACCCACGCATGGTGGCAAGGTGGATAGGTGCCTCAGCTCCCCCGACCACAACCACATCTGCATGGTCGGAAGCTAACAGCATCTGCCCCCAGATAATCGCCTCAGCGCCACTGGAGCATGCCGATACAGGCGCATGTGCGCCACCGTGGGCCCCCAAATCAATAGCCACCTGAGCCGCCGCCGCATTTGGCATGGCCATAGCAACAGCTAAGGGGTGTATACGTCTGGCACCCGCTGCATTGCGCTCATATTGCTGGATCAAGGTGGATTGGCCTCCGATCCCAGTGCCTAGCACCACGGCCAAACGACCTCCAAGGACATCATGGTCTCCCAGGCCACTGGCGGACCAAGCCTGCCGCGCCGCTAGAAGCGCAAACTGACTGAATCGATCCAGACGGTTGGCCAGGAATTCACCCAAGAGTGACTCAGGCATAGTCTGTACAGTTGCTGCAAGGTATTTGTCCCTACCACTAGCCCAGGATTCATAAAGATTGGCAGAAGCAATAAATCCATTAAGGCTGGCAGCGAAAGCATCATTAGGGTTGCATCCGAGAGGCGACATGCAACCCATCCCAGTGACAGCGATCGGATATTGACTGCTCATTCCAATTGAGATTTAACAAACTTGACAACATCCCTGACGGTTTTTACGTCAATAAGCTGGTCATCAGCTATCTGAATGCCGAACCGGTCCTCGGCGTCCATAACCAACTCGTATGTTCCCAATGAATCAATACCAACATCCTCAATTAAACGCGAGTCAAGCTGGATATCGGCCAACTCCTGAGGCACAACCCTCTTCAGTATTGTGACGACTTCGGCGACGATTTGATCGTCGCTCATGGCAAGCAAAGTTTCTCTTTCGATTCTCTTTATCGCACTTGGCATTGAAACAACTAAAAGAGAGCCTGTTTATAGCTTAGCACATAGAGCACTGCTTGCGCTAGAATCATACGGTTTCGTGGCCCTAGACCGATGCCTTGGCAACAGGCTTCTCTACTCTCCAGTCAGAAGCTTGTGCAACGGCTCATGCAACGCAATGGGCTCCAAGAATCCGATCTGCCATTTTTTTCCAGGTCCAATTATATCCAACCCCTGGATCAGAAGCAGTACTCATCTTACGATTATCTGAATCTCAAGACTCATCCATCCGTCATCGAAGCAGCTTCCGTGGCCCTCAAGGATTACGGTCTATCGACTTCCGCAAGTCGCCTGATGGCTGGGGAGTTACCCCACCATGCCGCACTTGAGTCCCTCCTTGCACAGATCTATGGCAAGGAATCAGCGCTGGTGTTCGTCAGCGGCCACGCTACCAATGTCAGCACGATCGCGGCACTTGTTGAGCCCGGTGACCTGGTTGTTCTGGACCAGTACTCTCACAACAGTATCCAAATGGGAGTTCGCCTTTCCGGAGCCAGGCGAATGGTGTTTCCCCATAACGATACAGAATGCTTACAAATGCTATTGGACAAGTACCGCTCTCATTACAGACGCTGCCTAATTGTTACGGAAGGACACTTCAGTATGGACGGTGATAGTCCAGACTTGGCTCTCCTGCTACGGCTTCGAGATCAATATCAGGCCTTACTTATGGTGGATGAAGCCCACAGCCTCGGAGTACTTGGACGCCAAGGGTTGGGATGCCACGAACAACATGGAGTTGAGCCTGGCCAAGTCGATATATGGATGGGCACCCTGAGCAAGAGCCTAGCTTCCACCGGCGGCTTTATTGCTGCCAGTAGAGCCATTACTCAGCATCTCAGATTACATGCTAGTGGCTTCAGCTTCAGCGTGGGACTCAATGCACCTTCCTGTGCTGCCGCACATACAGCTTTGAAGATTTTACTGAGCGAACCGGAGCGGGTTGCCACGCTCCAAGCCAATGGTCACTATCTGGCCGACACGGCTCGAAAAGCGGGGTTGGATGTGGGGCGAAGCCTTGGGATGGGAATTATTCCAATCATGCTAAACGATCTCCGCCATACCTTTCTTACCGCAAATCATTTGCTCTCCAAGGGCTGGGGTGTTTATCCTATCGCCCCTCCAACCGTACCCAGCAACCGCTGTCGCCTACGCCTTTTTGTCCGTTCCGATCACTCACAAGAGAGTATGCACGATTTGGTCAAGACTCTTTGCAACGCTATTCACCAAACGAAAGCTGATGCAGTTGGTTGAAGTCCATTCAGCCCTGGATCACCATCGATTCAGGGCTGCTCTTGGTATCGGGCTGGAACCAGCGCAACGACCCGACTGGTTTGCTCATTTTGATGAAGTTCTGCGCAGTTCAAGCTGGTTCCAACCCTATCTGCGACGCACACCTCACCAGCGCTGGATCCTTAGAGATCAGCGGGCAACGATTGGCAGGATCATGGCCATGCATCCTGCAGAAGGGCCGTCACGATTCGGACTCTATAGCTGTATCGACAACCCGGAAGCCAGCCTGGCTCTTACTCGAGCAGCCGAAGCCTGGGCGCGAGACAGAGGGTCTCGGATAATCATTGGGCCTTTCAATCCTTCTATTCATGACGAGTGTGGTTTACTAGAGCACAGCACATGTCCGTCACTTTACGGTTATCCAGAGACGCCTGAACATTATATTGACAATCTGGAGTTCTGTGGCTATCAGCGTGCAAAACGATTATTAACCTTTCTTCAGACAGATGAACGTAACGCTACACGCATTGCTGCGCGTATGCAGCCCTTGCTTGAAGTCATGCCGGAGCACGGACTAAGACTGGAAGTAGCCAAATGGTCGACTCTGGGCCGTGACGTCCAGTGGGTGGAACATTTGATTAACAACTGTTGGGGAAGCAATTGGGGCTTTGAACCGATCGGCAAAGCGGAAGCCAGGAATCTGGTTCTGAAGGTACTGATGTTCCTACCTAGAGGTGTTCTTTCATTCGTATCTTTGCATGGAAAGCCAGTTGCCGTTTCTTTGGGCATCCCGAACGCCAAAGAAATCGCCTCCGAACTAAACCCCAGCCTTGGAATCCTCAATTTGCCACAGCTATTCCTGCGTTTACGACGCTGCCAATGTAAACGCGGTCGGATCGCGCTTTTGGGAGTCATTCCAGAATTGCAGGGATCTCAACTGTCCCTGATGGCCTGCACCGCGATGCTCCGCCACTTGATCAACACGGGACAAGCCTTGGGGAGCTGTTCCGCAAGCATGGGCTGGATTCTCGAAGATAATCACTCCATGCTTCGTTTCCTTAAGCTCTATGGAGGCGAGCAAGTGATGTCCCACCTGATCATGGCAAAGAGCCTCGATACGCTCGACCAGGAGCAATGATCCAGCGCAGAAGAGCTTTTGGCAGCCATTGCCCGATCCAGATAAGCAATGCCAATCTGCGCGGGAACAAGATGATTCGGCGTCGAGCCCTCACACCCCGGAGAATCCGATGAGCTGCGCTTTGCGCAGTGCATTGGAATGGCCGAGGACCTGGATAGCCCTCTGCCATTCCTGTGGCTACGAATCCTGGAAACACCTGACTGAAGAACACCTCCGTTTCAGGCGCAGGACGGGCGGCATAGAAATCCTCCAGTGCCTCCACCAAAGAATGCTGGGCAGCTTTCGCCACGCAGTAACCAGGAGCTTCACCCAACGCCAGGAACGCATTCAAGGAACTGACCACAACGCAATGGAGATGTCGCCGTTGCTCCACAGGTAGACTCAATCCCACCTGCAGCAACGAAAGCGTACAACTGAGATTGTGATGGATCTGGTCTTGAAGTCGCTCCCAGTCAGGGCCTCGATCGGTCGGGGTCCGCTCCAAGGACACCGTCCCGGCATTGGCAATAATTACTTGTATGCCTCCATCTCTTGCGAACTCGGCCACGCTTTCGGCCACATCTTCACGATTTCTCACATCCAAGGCCCTCCAGTACACAAGCGCCCCCTTGGCACGACATCGCTCTGCAACTCTGTGGAGGCAGTCCTCGTTCCGGGCCAGTAGTAGTAGAGCGATGCCTGGAGAGGCCATAACCTCTGCCAGGGCGGCTCCAATGCCACGGCTGGCACCTGAGATCACCACCTTCTGGACCATCCCCACTCAGCCCCCTGCTCGCCAACACCTAACTTTGCTCCACCTGGCCCACTCTGATGGGGAATTCCCTGGCCCCCCTGTACGGACTTGAGCAGCCGACCTGGTTTTCCAGGCTTTGGCGCCCAACGCCCTTAAGCCGTTGCCCATGGATCAGGCCTCCGCGGGAACTCTGCCCGCTGTCGCCCCGCCAACGGATCCGGCTGGAGAACCTGCTGCATCGGTGGCGCGAACTCGAACTAAGCGCATGGAATCAACGCCAGCGGGCAAGTCCGCCAGAGAGTCCATTCGTACTGCAGTCGATTTCCTTCCGAGATCGCCACCTTTCCCGCCTGGCCACACACCTCTACCCCGGGGCCACCGTCCGGGATCTCCGCCAGGAACGGCAACACCCCGCACCACTTCTGGCAACCGCTGCCGCACTGATCACCAGCGACTGGCGATGGGGCCTGGAAGCCCTGATCTGGGAGCTCACGGTGCACGGGCTTTCGCAACTGCCGGTGGAGCGCGACCGTCAACTCGCCCTCCTGTTTCGATGGCTTGTCAAGGACAGCACCTATTGGGATCCCACGCGCCGGCAGCGCTGTCCTCCGGAGCGAATTCTGGAGCTGGTGGGCTTGCAGCTGGAACGTCGCCGCCGCTTTCCTGAGAGGATCGAGGCGTTCGGAATCCATCCATTCCATCACCGAACACTTCGCTTCTACCTGGCTGGGAGTTCAGTTCGCTTCCGCCCACTGCATGCCAGACCCAGTTCCTCGGCTCAGGCCACAGCAGTGCTGGGCAGAGCAGCCAACAGAAAAGCCTTGGAAAGGGATCCTCGCAAACCGCTGATTCAATTGGAAGATGGTTTTCTTCGCTCCACCGGCCGAGGAGCCCACCTCCAACTGCCGCTATCCCTGGCTGTCGATCCTATTGGCATTTACTTTGATGCTACCCGCGCCAGCGCACTAGAGTGCTTTCTTCAGGATCACTCGTTCCTTCAGGAGGAGCGTCAGCGGGCACTGCAGCTACGGGAGCAGATTCTATCGGCTTCCCTGAGCAAATACAATTTGGATGGAGATAGCTGGGAACGGCCTTCTCTCAACAAGCCTGTGGTCCTTGTGGCTGGACAAGTCGAGCAAGATGCCTCTATCCGCTATGGGGCCCCAGGCATCCGGACCAACCTAGAGCTGGTCAAGGCGGCTCTTCGACTAGAGCATGGGTCCTACGTGATCTACAAGCCGCACCCATTCGTAGTGAACGGGAGAAGGCCTGCCGGACATGGTGAGAATACCATTGGCAATCTCGTGGATGCTGTTCTGCCTCATGTTTCCATCGATACGTTACTCAGGCAGGTGGATCGAGTTCATGTGCTTACCTCCGGCACAGGATTTGAGGCTCTGCTGAGGCAGGTTCCCGTTGTCTGCCATGGCCTACCGTTTTACGCTGGGTGGGGTCTTACTCAGGATCACCTTGTCTGCGCGCGTCGCCAACGTCAACTGAGCTTGGATGAGCTGGTCTTCGGGGCTCTGATGGCCTATCCAAGGTATGTCAGTCCACGCTGTGGGTGGTTCGTCACCGCCGAGCAAGCGGTGGAGCAATTGATTTCGCTGCAATCCAATCCACCCACCCGCTTCGGGCTTGCCAGGCAACACCTCGCTGCATTTTTGCCCACGCTCATACCATGATCTTCCAGCGAAAGCCATCAGAGTCCCACGGTGCACTCATGCTCGGGGGGGATTCGGAGAACCATTTAAACTCAGGCTTCTGGCGTCTGAATTCAACCCAGATGCATGGGATCCCACCCGCCACCGTCGTCGTGGCTGGCCTTGGCCGGTCCGGAACCTCCATGCTGGCGGCGGTTCTTCAGGCTGCAGGCATCTCCATGGGGGAACAGACGGCAACCGGCACACACGAAGACCAGCAGCTTGCGGCCTTGCTGCAACAACGGCGGCGTCGAGAGCTACAAAGGCTGATTAGGCAGCGCGACGATGCTTACGCACTCTGGGGCTTCAAGCTTCCATCGCGCCAAATCCTGGAACACTCCCTCTTTCGGATGCTGAAAAGACCCTACTTGGTGGTGATTTTCAGGGATATTCTTGCTATCGCTGGCCGGCGCCAGGTTTCAAGGGGGGAACAGTTGATGGGTCAACTCACACAGAGCCTGAGCGAATACCATCGGCTTCTGGAGTTCCTGAAAAAAATCGATATTCCCTGCCTGCTGATTTCCTACGAAAAGGCCCTGCTGAACCCTGATACGCTAATTGACCAGCTAGATTGCTTCCTTGATTTAAATCTGGACGGCCCCACCAGATCTGCCTGCCGATCAAGTATTGAGATATCCCCGGAGATCTATCGCCGAGAAGTCCGAAATCATCAGGGCTGGCAGGGGCGCCTAGAAGAAATCCATAGGGATAAGATTATGGGTTGGGCCTTTGTAGGAAAGGCCACTGTACCGGCAACTGTTGAGATCTTGATCAACGGGTTTCGCCGATATTCTTGTCGAGCCGACAAGCCTAGACCAGACGTCCAGAAGGAACATCAGCTGGAAACATCTGCCTGCGGCTTTTGCTTGGAACTGGATGATCCATCGGAACTGCTACAAGAGGGAGACAGGGTATCAGGGCGAGTCGCGACAATGAAGATGGATCTTAGGAACTCACCGCTGACCTTCTAGGGAGAATTCCGATGTCGAAGTGCAATGTTAGCCGAAAGATAGATTGCGAGCTGTTCGAGGAAGGCCCCTTCCAGGGCCCATGGGTCATTTGGGTGACAAGGCTGACCTCACCCCGTCTCCGTTAAGAGTGTCAGGCAGCCACAGGGGCGGCTTGACGGGAGAAACGAACGATGTTGTTCGCTGTTACGGGTTCGCTCTGACCGAGCAGGCTTCAGTCACCCTCCTCATGCCCCGTCGAAACCATTGCAGCCCCGTGATGACGCACCGCCTGCGGGGCGGTGGGTCGGGGGAATGGAGCTGAGCGGAATCGAACCGCTGTCCGAAACACTGGTGTGGATCACCTAGTTCGTCCGAGGACGAACCTGTTCATCCTGCCACCTCCCCGCCGGTCCAGACGCGGCCACCGGCGGTGGGCATCCCCGTACAGGGGGACCGCCAGCCAGCAGCATGGAGCGATGGCCAGCTCCTCCTGCTTCGACGTCATTGCCGTGGTGCCCCCGGGGCTGGAGGAGCCGGCGGCGGCGGAGGCGGCGGCGCTCGGGGCCGCCGAGGTGCGCCCCCTGCGGCGCGCCGTGGGCCTGCGGGCCGATGCGGCCACCTTCTACCGCCTGCATCTGCAGGCCCGGCTGCCGTTCCGCTTCCTGCGCCAGCTGGCCCGCTTCCCTTGCCGCGGCAAGGAGGAGCTCTACGAGGGGGTGCAGCGGGCCGCCGACTGGGAGCGCTGGCTGCCGCCCCAGCTGAGCTTCCGGGTGGAGGCCAGCGGCAGCGTGCCCGGCCTCACCCACAGCCACTACAGCGCCCTGCAGGTCAAGAACGCCCTGGTCGACCGCCAGCGCCAGGTGTGGGGGTCGCGCTCCTCGGTGGATCTGGACGATCCCGACCTGGTGCTGCACCTGCACCTCAGCCCCGGCCGCCCCGGCGGCAGCGGCCCCGAGG
>NZ_JAYGHZ010000251.1:0-36813 GCF_034931285.1 Synechococcus sp. BA-120 BA3 | reverse complement strand
CCCCGCAGCCCCTCGGCCTCGGCCTCCAGGATCGGCAGGGCAGAGGCCTTGTTGGTCTTGGCGAACAACCGGCGGCCATCGGCCAGATCCAGGCGCCAGGCGCTGTGGATGCAGCCGCCGCCCGCCGCGCTCCAGCCGACCGCCTCGACGCCGAGCTGCTCGGCCAGCCAGGGGGTGAGGGTGGCGGGGTGAGGCATGGAAGCGCAGAAATCAATGGTTTTGCCGTTCCCTGGGGTGCCTGATGCGCCTTACACGGCCACGGGCTCGATCCCAACATATCCAGCCGGCTCCGTCCTGCAAGTCATGTGAAACTCGCTTGACCAGACTGAAGAATCCATACGATATTCAGATCACCGTAGAGGCAGAAAAGGTAACGATGACCACGACCACTAGCGTCCGGAATTCCCGCGAATCATCCCGCGAGCGACAGGCTGAATTTGCAACTGTTCTTCATTGGGTAGGTGTCGCCATTCTGGCCTACTTCCTGGTCGAACTGGCCTTCCAGGCCTGGCCCGTAGCCCTCCTCAAGCCAGCTTGGCTGGACGTCATGATTGGCTTTCTTGTCAGCCGAGGCATCACACCACTCACTGGAGCGCTGCTGGTAGCAGCCGCTGCCGTTCTGAACCCCCAGTCCAAGCCACTGGCCAACCGAGCGGAACTGCTGCGGCGCCTGGCCACCTGGGTGGCTTTGGGGTATCTGCTTCTGATTCCCGTTCAGATCTATTCCGGTGTGAAACTGCTGCAGACCAGAAACCAGGAATCAACCCAACTCCTCACCCAGGCATCGAAGGCCGTCGAGGCGATCAGACAAGCCGACACACCCGCGGAACTACGCCGGGCCTACGCCCAGGTCCCGGGGAACAAGGCGCCGCTCCCCGAGTCCTTCCCCCAACCATTCCCCGTGATCAGGGAGCGCCTGGCGGAAGCCATCAGTGCCAACACCAAACGGGCAGAATATGAGTTCGACAACAACATGTCCAATGTGTGGCAACGCTCTCTGGGACTGGCCTTTGGGAACACGCTAAGGATGCTGATCTTCTTCCTCGGCTTTGCTGCCATCGGTCGCCGATCCCCCTATCACGCCACCCTATTGCAGAGTATTCTGGTCCGCCATCAAGCACGGATGGGGAAAGGACGTCTGCACGGACGTCGTCACTTCGAGGGTGTCATTGATCAAGAGTGGATTGAGGTCGAACAAGATCAGACACGCAGTTGATGGCAACAAGCTGGTCACAGTTTAGGTTGACACCACTGAGTCTTTCCACGGCGGACTGGTCTGGTCTCAAGCTGCCCCCTCCAGGAATCCACTGCCGTGGCAGGACAGCGGCCGATCAACGCATTTCTTCTGAACGTGTAATGGCCACCGAAAGACTCTTTGGCCCTCCCGCTACCCCCCTCGCCACGAGCCATCTGAAGCCGGACAGATCCAGCCGGTCATCCTCCAGAGATCAGCCCCAATCGAAGATCGGCCAAGAAAAAATCCCTGGCCAGGGCCAGGGATGGAGTTGGACAGCTCTGGCCTCACCCAGGAGGCTTCATTCCAGTTCAGACTGCAGTTGAAGACGCCTTGATCCGGGACCTCAACCGACGGCTGAAGCCGAAAGCCATGCCAGCACCAAGAATGGGAAGGGGTCCGGGAACATCACCAGGAACCTCCCCTGGCCTCTGGCTGAAGAAGTTGTTTGCCGTCGAAACCGCAGAGTTGCCGGTCGCCATGAAGATATCCTCAACGTTGAGCGAGGTGACTCCAGCAGCGAACAGATAATCGGCAGGGGCAGGATTCCCATTGCTGGAAACCAAGGAAGTGGATCCGCCACTCCAGCGCACATTCTTGGTCACCGTACAGCCACCAAAACCTGGGAAGATGCAGCCGGAGTCGAGTCCAACGGCTGCAAATTCAAAGGTGGGATCAGTGATCGAGATGGTATAGGAAATTTTCCCGGACTGGGTTGGAGGGTCAATGACGCTGCCGAAGTCATAGGCCAGACCGAAGTTGTTGAATCGGATTTCGGTGTCATCGCCAACGCCATCGCAAACGATGCCACTCACGGTCTTATCGCCGAATGCCAGGTCAGTGGGCGATCCACAGGTGGTTGTTTGCACGGCCTTCGCAGAACCGGCGGACAGACCGGTGACAGCGGCCGCAACAACCGCAGCGCCGAAAAGAGACTTCGACAGGATCAATCGCTGATCATCGCGTCCAGACGCACGCAATCCGGAGAACACAATCTTCATGGCTGGATACGGAATGAGGACCAATGTGACATTCAACCACTTTTCACCGTATCACGGTCTGACATAGGTCAAATCACCACCAGGCCTTAGGCAAGGAACGATTCAGGCCAGACAGCACTGATGTATTCAAAGGCGTGCTAAGCGCATGGGCTCCAGGGCAGACCCCTTGCCGCACAAAGCTTCTTAGAGGATTTGATGGGCGCAGTGGCAGAGGCCATCACCTCGAACGGAGGAGATTTCACCTCCGCTGAGCCCTTGACGATTACAGGGCGGTCACGAAGTTCATAAGTGCCAACATTTGATCGCCGCTCTTGTGATGTACATCCGCACCACAACTGCAGCAGCGCCCTGCACTGGATCGATCCGGCCGGTGTCCCGCTCCGATCTGCCAGCATCCCGTTGGAGCCATCGGTGCAGTGTTGACCCCCAGCGGAAGAGACCAGGTGGACGTGGTGGTGGTGGGCGCCGGCATCGCCGGCCTGACGGCGGCGGCGCTGCTGGCGAAGCAGGGGCTCCAGGTGGAACTGCTCGAGGCCCATCGCCAGAGCGGTGGCTGTGCCGGCACCTTCCGTCGCGGGCCCTACGTGTTCGACGTGGGGGCCACCCAGGTGGCGGGGCTGGAAGCGGGCGACGGCGCCCCCGCGGGCATCCATGCCCGCCTGTTCCGCCATCTGGGCGTGGCGCCGCCGGCGGCCGTGCCCCTGGATCCGGGCTGCGTGGTGGACCTGGCCGATGGCCGTGAGCCGGTGGCCATCTGGCGCGATCCGCAGCGCTGGCGGCAGGAACGGGTGCGCCAGTTCCCGGGCAGCGAACGCTTCTGGGCCCTCTGCGACGCCCTGCACAAGGCCAACTGGGCCTTTGCCTCGCGGGATCCGGTGCTGCCGCCGCGCTCCTGGTGGGATCTGGGCCAGCTACTGGGGGCGCTGGGGGCAGGGAACCTGGCCAGCGGCCTGCTCACCACCGCCACCATGGCCGACCTGCTGCGACTCACCGGCTGCGCCGCCGACAGGCGACTGCGGCGATTCCTGGATCTGCAACTGAGGCTCTATTCCCAGGAGCCAGCCGATCGCACGGCCGCGCTGTACGGGGCCACCGTGCTGGCGATGGTGCAGGAACCGCTCGGGCTCTGGCACCTGGAGGGGTCGATGCAGGCCCTCAGCGAGGCCCTGGAGAGCGCCCTGGCGCGGCACGGCGGCCGGCTGCGCCTGCGGTACCGGGTGGAGCGGCTGCAGCCGCCGGAGCAGCCCGGGGGCAACTGGCGGATCACGGGCCAACGCGGCGGGCCCCCGCCCGGGGACAGCCGTCCGCCGGGGGAGGCGTTTCAACTGGGCGCCCCTGAGGTGGTGGTCAGCCTGCCCCCCCAGACCCTGCCGGCCCTGCTGGGGGAGTCCCTGCCCGGCGGCTACCGGCGGCGGCTCGCGGCCCTGGGCGAACCCAGCGGCGCCCTGGTGTTCTACGGAGCCGTCGAGCGGGACAGGCTGCCGCCGGGGTGCCCCAGCCACCTGCAGCTGGAGGCCCCTGACCCGGGGTCCCTGTTCGTGTCTGTCAGCCAGGAGGGGGACGGCCGGGCTCCCGCCGGGCGGGCCACGGTGATCGCCAGCGTGTTCACCCCGGCCCGTCCCTGGTTCGGCGGGGAGGAGGCCGAGTATCAGGCCCGGAAGCGGGAGGCGATGGCCGCCATCCAGCAAGGCCTGGAGCGGCTGCTGGGGGTGGGACCCGGCGACTGGCTGCACGGCGAGCTGGCCACCCCCCGGGGCTTTGCCGGCTGGACCGGCCGGCCCTGGGGCTACGTGGGCGGCCTGGGCCAGCACCCCAGCCGCTTCGGGCCCTTCGGCCTTGCAAGTCGCACCCCCCTGGCGGGCCTGTGGCTGTGCGGCGATGCCATCCACCCCGGCGAGGGTACGGCCGGGGTGAGCCTGTCGGCCCTGATGGCCTGCCGCCAGCTGCTGGCCGGGCGGGGGGTGGACCTGCGGCCCTGACCCCCCGCCCCCCTCCGTGGTGGCTCAGTTGACGCTGACGCGCACCACCCGGCCGCCGAGACGCTGCACCCGCTGCAGGGCCTCGTTCATGCGGCTGTAGGGCACCCGCATCACGTAGGCACCGCTGCGCACCACGGCGTTGTTCACCAGCCCGGTGGCGGTGATGGTGGCCACCCGGCCACTGGGGGAGCTGGTGCCGCGCACCCCGGCCGACACCACCAGGGCCTCCTCCCGGTGGCCGCGGCCGGGATCGGTGGGCTGGCCGCTGCGGGAGATCGGACCGTCGACGCTGGCGCCGCCCTGGGCCAGGTTGGCCTGGAAGAAGGATTCACCGCTGAAGCGGGGACGGAGGACCGTCACCGTCACGGCCCGGTCCTGGTGCAGGGCCCGGCCGAGCTTGAAGCGGGTGCCGGCGCTGTCGCCCTTCACCGAGGCTGCCGCCCCACCGGCCAGCTGCATCAGCCAGGAGAACTGCTGCCCCTGCTGGCCGGCGGAGTAATCCCAGCCGTGCAGATAGGGAACCACGTCGGAACCGAAGCGCTCCTGGTACTCGGGGCTGTCGATGTAGGAATCGATCTCGGCGTCGTAGCCCTGTTCCTGCAGGATCGTGAAGTGGTGCAGCATCTCGGCCTTGTTGTGGGGAGCCCGGCCGAGGAGATGCTTGTGGTTCAGTTCGATGAAGCGGTAGGGATTGCAGTTCTCGAAGAAGCGGGAACGATAGAGGCCGCTCCTGGCCAGGGTGCGCACGAATTCCTGCACGGTGAGATAACCGTTGCGGAACAGGGATTCGGCACCGGTGAGGCGCTCGTTCTGCATCACATACTGCTGGCCCAGCACCTGCTGATACACCAGGCGGATGATGGCGTCACGATCCTGCTGGGAGGCTTTGGACCAGTTCTCCTTGTTGCGGTCATCCGCGAAACGCTCGATCCCAAGGGACGGGGCTTGGACCAGGGCCATGGTGGAAACAGGGCAAAGGGCAGAGGGAGGAGCATCGCCGCGGACGGCCCACCTGGCGGATTCAGGCAGGAACCGGTGCGGGAGCACAGAAGGTGGTTCCCCGGGAGGCCGTGCCCGCCGGCGATGTCAAGCTGCGATTCTCAGCGGAATCCCGGGAAATCAGGCGGGATCGTTACAGCGCTCAGTCCCCTGAGATGGATCCATACATTCCTTCACCACGAAGGATTGCAGCCTCAGCAGGAAAGATTGCAAAAGGAAAAGCTCGCCAAAAGCAGGAATCGCTTCAGGAGGCGATCCGCCCGGAATCGATGCGGCGGGACTGGCGCTGCCGCACGGGCCGTACGTCACCCCCACGGATGGGGCTGGAGCGGGAAATGACCGGCAGCTGGAGGGCGGGGGCGGGGCTGGCCGCGTCCTGGCAGAGGCTGGCCCAGACGGTTTCGAGGGCGGCCAGTTCATCAGCCGGTGACCAGGCCTCAGCGGCGGAGCGGGCCTCAGCGGACGGGCGGGACTGGCGCCTGGGCTGCGGGAGCTCGATTGTCACCATGTCTCCCACGACCTATCCACCCTTGTACAACATCCCGCCGCAGCGTCCAGAGGGGAGGCAACACAAGCTGACGGAAGACATTGTGAAGGGAGGGCCGCTCCCCTGACGGTGACATCCATCCCGGGCCGCCAACCCCGAGGGCTACTCGTCGCTGGGCAGCAGCACCAGGGTGTGCAGCCGATCGGTGCCCAGGTCATGGGTGAGGATCCACACCTGCAGCCCCTGGCCGAGATCGAAGACGCTGCGCAGCGACCCCTGCTGCCGGTAGGCGGCGATGGTGTTGTCACGGGCGTCGCGGGCATCCACCACGCCCCAGTCGCCGCGGCGGTGTCGGGCCACCAGACGCTGCAGGGTCTCGGCATCCACCCACTCGCGCACCTCCGGACTCACGTCCACCGGGCCGATGGCGAGGCGGGCAGCCATGCAGGTTCCTTCGCTCTGATCGACCTTACGGGGAAATCCGTCGGGGGCCCAGGCCGGTAATCCTTCCAGCCACCGGCTGCCGAAGGATGCGTCTGCCGCCACACCCCACCTCAGCCGCCGCCATCGGCGCCATGGCTGCCGGCCTGTTGGCCTTGCCGCTGTCCGCGGCGCCCCCGCCACGCGCCACGGCGGTGCTGGCAGGGGGGTGCTTCTGGGGCATGGAAGCGGTGTTCGAACAGGTGCGGGGCGTCACCGAGGTGGTGACCGGTTACGCCGGCGGCAGCCCGGCCACCGCCGCCTACGAACGGGTGAGCGGTGGCGATACCGGCCACGCCGAGGGCATCCGCATCACCTACGACCCAGCCCGGGTGAGCTACGAAGAGCTGCTGAAGGTGTTCTTCGCCGTTGCCCACGATCCCACCAAGCTCAACCGCCAGGGTCCGGATGTGGGCCCCCAGTACCGCTCGGCGATCTTCCCCACCGACCCGGAGCAGCGCCGGGTGGCTGAGGCCACCATCGCCCGGCTGGACCGCTCCGGCGCGCTGCCCCGGCCGATCGCCACCACCGTGGAGGTCTGGCGGGGCTTCACCCCGGCGGAGGCCTACCACCAGGACTTCGTCGCCCGCAACCCGACCCATCCCTACGTGGTCGCCCATGACCAGCCGAAACTGGCCCGGCTGAAGCAGCAGTTCCCGGAGCTGTCCCGCTAGGGGCGCTGCCTCAGCGCAGGCGGTCGAGCTCGCCGCGGCCGTGGAGATCGGCCAGGGCGTCGTAGCCGCCGATGGGCTGGCCATCGATGAACACCTGGGGCATGGAGGCCAGGCCGCTGCGCTCGGCAACCGCCGCCCGCGCCGCATCGTCGTCGGCGCGCTGCACCACATGGGGGATGCCGAGGGTGCGCAGCATGCGCAGGGCCCGGGCCGAGTAGGGACAGCCGCTGCGCACGGCGATCTCCACCCGGGGATGGGCCGGGGAGGCGGGGGTGGTGGGCCGGACCGCTGCGGTCGCCACGGCGGCCTGCACCGGATCCTGGGGTGCTCCGGCCTGCGGCAGGAAGCCCACCAGCAGGTCGGCGCCCCGGAGCACCAGGCTGCCGTGCTCGAGGTGGCCGCCCCACACCTGGCAGTCGCCGTCGGAGAGGCTCAGGTGCAGGTGCACCCCCTGGGGCGCCACGGTGCCCTGCAGGGTGATGATCTCCAGGTGGCCCTGCAACACGGTGGGCTCCTCCAGGCCCGGGCACTGGAACGCGGCCTGGGAGAGGTCACCCACCACGCCGAGCACGAACCCGGAGGCGCCGGCCTCGATCGCCACCTGCTCGAGGCTGGCGCGCAGATCACTGCCCGGGCCGAGATGCAGCGGCAGGGGGTGCATGGCGGAAACGGGCGTGGCAGGGGGTCAAGGTAAGTCCTGGGCTTCCGGCGCCCCGGGCAGCAGGCGGCAGCGCAGCAGGGCCAGGGCCTCGTCGGGCAAGCCCAGGAAGCGGTCCAGCCACGCATCACCGCTGGGGGCGATGGGGGCCACGCCCACCAGCAGCGCCCGGCCCTCGCCGTCGAGGGGCTGGCCGCTGGCCCGGTGGCGGCGGCCCTGCACCGGACCGGTGCTGAGGGTGGTGGCGACGATCAGGTCGGGTGCGCGGTAGAGGGCGCCGATAGCGAAGCGGAAGCGGGCCTCGAAGCGCAGCGCCATCGTCCCGGTGGCGGCGTCGAGGCAGCCCTCGAGCTGCTCGGGATGAATCGTGATCGCCAGGCCGGGGGGCAGCGGCAGCCCCAGGAAGCGGGTGGTGCGCCAGTCGAGGGGCGGGATCCTCAGGGTGGCGGGATCGAAGCGGAGGGTGCCATGGCCAGGGCCGCTGGCGATGTCGGCGCCGACGGGATCCGCGGCGACGAGCACACCCACCCCGCCACCGTCGCGGGCGTCGTAGCGGAAGCGGGGATAGGCCCCGATCGCCAGGCCGCAGCCCGCCAGGGTCTGAAGCGCCAGCTCAGCCATCGAGCTGGATCTCCGCCTGGGTGGGGTAGGGGATCTGGATCCCTTCGGCGGCGAACAGGGCCAGCAGGGCCCGGTTGAGGCGGGCCACCTCATCCTTGAACGCCGGATAGGTGGGCTGGGAGGAGCGGTAGTCGTAGGTGAAGTCGTAGCTGAAGTCGCTGATGGCCATCAGGCGACAGGCCCGGAAGGCCGCAAGGGGTTCGTGCTCGAACAGCGAAGCGATCAGGTCCGGGATGCGCTGCAGCTGCTCCGGGCTCGTGTCGTAGGCCACGCCGATCACCATGCGGGAGCGGATCACCTGATCGAGGATCTGCCGCAATCGCAGCAGGACCGCTTCCCGCAGGGTGAGGTAATCGGTCCAGTTGGGGGCGTGGATCTGCCCGCAGCAGCGCAGCAGCAGCTCTCCATCGTCCGTCGCCTGGTCGAGGAACACCTGGGCGGCGGACAAGCCCGGCAGATCGGTGAGGTACAGGCGGCCGTAATGCACCAGGTCGTCCAGCTGGTCGGGGGTGAGCTCGACCGGCAGGGGCAGGTGCAGCTCGAAGACATGCAGCACCACATCCGGTGCCTGACCCGCGCGCAGGGAGTAGTTGACGATCGTCTCCTCATCGACGACCGAATTGGGGATGGTGATGCGGCTCTCGTGGGTCTGCAGCTCCAGGGACCGCAGGCCGATCTTGGTGACATAGCCGAGGTTGCTGCCGATGCGGCAGAACTCCCCCACCCGCAGCGGACGGTCGGTCTGGATCGACAGACCGGCGAACAGGTTGCCCAGCAGCTTGGAGGCACCGAGGCCGATGGCCAGGCCGGGCACGGCGGAAAAGGCCAGCACGGTGGAGGCCGGCAAGCCCAGCAGGATCAGCAGCCGGTACATCAGGGAGATGCCGATGACGGCGCCCAGCACTCGGCAGACGGGCATCACCAGATTGCTGACCCGGCTCAGCTGCAGGGCGTTGCGCCGGCCACGCAGGATCGTGATCCACTCCGCCAGGCTGCGGCCGAGGGCCTCCATGAGAAAGAAGCTGAACAACCCGGCCCAGCAGAAGTACAGCGTGTAGAGCAGGTACATCAGCACCTGCAGCGGCAGGCCGGTGACGTTGACGTAGTGATCAAGCAGCAGTTCCACCAGCCGGGTGACGGGCAGGGCAACGCCCGCCAGGAGCACCCGGTGCCAGGCGATGTTGTCGAGCCGCCAGATCGCCGCGGGGGTGAGGTTTCCCCTGGCGGAGCGCTCGGTCATCCGATAAGTGCCCAGCAGGGCCAGCACCAGCCGGAATTGAACAAAGGCGAACACCGCCATCACCAGCAGCCCCAGCACGATCTGGAACAGGGTCTGGTCCCAGAGATGGGCCTCCAGCACATTGCGGCGCAACCCCTCGGGAATGGCCAGGTACCACTTGGGCGGCAGGATATGGCCGGGCCTGAGGCTGAAGGTGTCGTAGATCGCCGGCGTCAGCAGGCTGGAGGGGCCCGCGGCGGGGGATCGCTGATGCTTGATCTCCTCGTAGAGGCCGGGGATCTGGGCCACCGTGAAGGCGGAGAACCGGTAGCCGCGATCACGCCCATCCTCCGGCCCGTCATCCGTCAGGGTGATGGAGGTGCCGGGGATGGTCCAGCTGGCACTGGGGTTCACCCGTGACTCGTTCAGGGCCTTCATCCCGGCCGCATCAGGAATCTCGAACGGCTTGCGGCTGTGGGTGAAGACGTAATCGAGGATCACCTTGAGCTTGAGGGCATATTCATCGGCGAAATCCGCCCGGATGCTCTGGGGAATCTCCGACACGTCCAGGGCCTTCACCGCCTCCTCGAAGTAGCTGTTGATCAGCGCCAGTTCGTTGCGCACGGCTCTCGACCAGAACAGCCCGGGGGTGGCGGCCGCCTCGGCCTCGATCCGGGCGATGTCGCGGCTCACCTGGGCCATCACCACGTAGAAGTTGAGCAGGGTGGCCCGCGGGCTGTCCCCCACCACCTGGTTGAGGGGCGCATCGGTCCATTGCTGCTTCAGCTCCAGCAGCTGGCCGTGGAACGGCTGGCTCTCCAGGGGCACGTAGGTGTTCCGGCCCGGAGCGGGGAGTGCGGTCTCCGGGCCGGCGGAGAACCCCGCCGGGGACACACCCATCAGCGGCAGCAGGCAGGCGATCAGGAACGCCAGCAGCGGCCTGAGCTGGCAGGGCAGACGGGGCAGACGGATCGGACGGGGCACCCGGAAGCCGCGGCACATGCCCCGCATGATGACGGCTCAGCCCGCCGGCAGCACCTGGCGGTAGCCGTTCGCCTCGCACACCCGCAGGGGGGTGGCGAACAGGGCGCTGAGGGGGGCGTCCTGCAGCAGCGCCTCGGTGGGGCCGTCGCCCACCACCCGGCCCTCGCGCAGCAGCACGCAACGGCGGATCTCGGGCAGGACCGCCTCGATCTGGTGGGTCACCAGCAGCAGGGTGGTGCCGGACCCGGCCAGCTCGCGCAGGATCGCCAGCAGCTGGTGTTTCGCCTTGAGGTCGAGGCCGTTGGTGGGTTCATCCAGCACCAGCACCTCGGGCCCATGGACCAGGGCCCTGGCCAGCAGCAGGCGCCGGCGCTGGCCCTCGGAGAGCTGGCCATAGGGGCGCTCGGCCAGGTCGGCCAGCCCCAGCTGCTCCATCAGTGCCGTCACACGTCGCCGCTGGGCCCCGGTGGCCACCTGACTGCGGCCGATGCCCACCGAACCGAAGAAACCGGAGAGCACCACATCGGCGGCGGGCACCCGGCCCCCGTAGGCGGCCTGCAGATCCTGGGACACCAGGCCGATGCGGCCCCGCAGCTCCCAGAGGTTCACCGTCGTGCTGCCGAAGAGGCGCAGGCAGGAGCCGGGCTTCACCACGGGGTAGATCTCGCGGCTGAGCAGCTTCACCAGCGAGCTCTTGCCGGAGCCGTTGGGGCCCAGCACCACCGTGTGCTCGCCGCGGTGCAGCCGTAGATCGAGATCCTCGAAGACGCGGCGGGGCCCCAGCCAGGCCTCGACGGCCTCCAGCTCCAGGTAGGCCGAGGGGGAGCTGCTCATGGGGGGGTGGTCATGGGGCCACGCTCAGGCCGGGGTCAGGGGCTGGGACTGGGACCGGGCCTCCATGGCGCCGTCGGCCTGGGGCCGGCCCCAGCCGAGCTTGCGTTCCAGCTTGCGGATCATCTTGCCGGCCTGATCCAGGCCGGTGGCGGTCTCGATCCCCTCGAGGCCCGGGCTGGAGTTCACCTCCAGCAGCAGGGGGCCGCGGTGGGAGCGCAGGATGTCGACACCGGCCACATCCAGCCCCAGGGCCTTGCAGGCCTTGACGGCCATCTGTTTCTCGGGTGCATCGAGCTGCACCGTCCGGGCCGTCCCCCCCTGGTGGAGGTTGGCCCGGAACTCGCCTTCGGCGGCCTTGCGCTCAATGGCGGCCACCACCTTGCCGCCGACCACGAAGCAGCGCAGATCCGTGCCGCCGGCCTCCTTGATGAACTCCTGCACCAGCAGGTTGGCGTCGAGGCTCTGAAGGGCATTGATGACGCTCTCGGCCGCCTTCTGGGTTTCAGCCAGCACCACCCCCTTGCCCTGGGCCCCCTCCAGCAGTTTCACGATCAGGGGCGCGCCGCCCACCATGCGGATCAGATCGACGGTGTCGAGGGGGGAATCGGCGAAGCCCGTGACGGGGGTGTTGAGCCCGGCGCGGACGAATTCCTGGGAGGCGAAGAGCTTGTCGCGGGAGGCGGTGATCGCCTGGGCACCGTTGAGGGACGCCACCCCCATCGACTCGAACTGCCGGGTCACGGCGCAGCCGTAGAAGGTGACGCTGGGGCGGATGCGGGGGATGACGGCATCCACCGTGCCGAGCACGTCGCCGCCGCGGTAATGGACCTCCGGATTGCGGGGATCCAGGCGGATGTAGCACTGGCGGATGTTGAGGAAGCGCATGTGGTGGCCCCGTTCCTCGCCGGCCTCGATCAGGCGGCGGTTGCTGTAGAGGTCGGGATTGCTGGCCAGCAGCACGATCCGCAGGCCGGCATCGCGCGGGCGGACATGGGCATAGAGGGCCCGGCTCTCCTCGGCGCTGAGGCTGCGCAGGTGCTGGCTGCCCTCCGGATCCACCAGAATCCGGCCCACCATCGCCTGGCGGCCCAGCAGCATCCGGTAGCCCATGGCATCGCGGTTGGCGAGCGTCAGCTCCACCTCCCAGCTCTGCTCGCCGAGCACCAGCCGCTCCCGGATCACGTAGCGGTTCTCCGAGACACCGCTGGTGTTGCGCACCTCCCGCCTCGCTACCACGGGGGCCTCGTGGCGCACCACCACGGCCCGGTCGCCCTGGAGGGGATGGACCTCAAAGCTCACCCAGGGGCGCCCGTCGCGCTCGAAGGCAACGATGTTGGTGGCGTGGAGGGCGGAGGTGGCCGCACCGGAATCGACGCGGGCCTTGATCGCCGGCAGCCCGGCGTCCGGGAAGCTGCACCACTCCTCACTGCCCACGATGATCTTGCCGTCGACGCTGTCCATGGCTCCGGGGCGGGTGGCGTGGGACGAGCCCACAGACCGCCATGCTCGCCGGAGCTTTCCGGCTTGTCGACAGGGCGCGTGGCGACGGGGCCCGTGGCGATGGGGAGGACGGCGGTGGCGCTCAGCCCCCGCGCTGTGACGCCGTCGAAAGCCGGCGCAGCAGCTGGTCGTATTTCTCCCGCTTGCCGAGGGTGGAGCCGAAATCGCCGAATAGAATGTCCATCGCCGGCATCGTCCTGGAGCCGGTGGCACAGGCATGGCGGTGCTGGAACACGAACCGCAGCCAGTGCTTGGCCACCGGCGAGACCGGGTCGAGGTTGTGCTTGGCCACCATGTGGTCGACGCTTCTCCTGACCCAGTCGCTGGACCAGCGGAGTTCGAAGAACGGTTTGTCGGACGGAAGCAGGTTGTCGGGGGAGGGGGGGATGTAGCTCACCCGACTGGCCGGCTCGAACACCATCGAGCCACCGCTCTGCGCGACGGCGATCGAGAAGTCCGTCTCCTCGGCCATGCTCAGCAGCCCCTCGTCGAGGGGCCCGTTCTGCGCGAAGAAATCCGTCCGGACCAGAACGCAGTGGAATTCGTTGAGCTCGGTGGGGCCCGCCACCAGGGGCTCCTTCACCTTGACCAGGGGTAGATGGTTCCAGGGGCGCCGTTCGGTGAGCCAGCGGCGGCCCTCCCCCATGGACCGCCACAGGAGCTCGCCGCCGGCATGATGGACGACGCTGAAGGCCTCGTCCTCGAAGGTCAGGGGGCAGACGGCGGTGCAGCCGTGCTCCTCGGCACAGGCCACCAGGGCCCCGAGCCAGCCCGGGGTGACGATCACATCGTTGTCGACGAAAGCCAGGTACTTCGTCGTGACGTGGGGCAGGGCCAGGTTGCGGGCCGCATTGGGGGAGAGGTAGTGATCGCTGCGGATCAGGCGAAAGGGCCCTGCCGCCGCCCGCCGCTCCAGTTCCCTGGCGAGCTCGGGCGGCCCATGGCCATCGATATAGATCAGCTCGAACGGACCGTCGGTGTTCTGCTGGATCGACTCCAGTGAAGCCAGGGCATGGCTGAAGCGTTCACGGGGAACGACCACCACCGTGACGTCGTTCGCAGTGACGTCGTTCGCATTGAAGCCATGCATCGTGGCGTTGCTTTCACCCATGCCAAGCCAGAAAGCCTGGCTTCTCCTACCCGAAACTCCGGGTTGCTGTCGGTTCATGCGGCGCCCGATCCCTGCCGATCCAGCAGGCTGGGGGTTCGTTGCCTTCGAGGGCCATGGCCGACGCTCCCTATCTGGTCGCGCTGGCCCTGCTGGAGCAGGGGGGGAAGCGGGCCCTGCCGCTGAACGGCAAGTCCCGCATTGGCAGGACCATGACGGCGAACGAGGCCGAGGATCCCGCTGAGGATGGCCGCACCCTGGTGCTGGAACTTCTGTTGCGTGTCTGGCAGCGCAGTGAAGAGGGTGACCTGCGCCGGGCCGCCGGGGACGACAGCCTGCTGTTGGTGGAGCTGCCCCTGGAGGCGCTTCAGGAGGCGCTGCCCCGGCTCAAGGCCCGCTGGATCGCCGGCGGCGCGACCACGGCCTTCCATGCCGAACTGGCCGCCCTGGCGAGCCGAGGCTGGAGCGTGGCCATCGCCCGTTACGCGCCGGTGAGCTTCCGCCCCTGGCCCTGAGGGCCTGGCTCCGGCGGCACCGGGGCTGGCGGGGACGCCGGAGCAACAGGAGGCGGGCAGAGCTCGTCGACGAGGCGGAAATAGGCGACAGGGTCCCGGCGGGCCATGACCCGGGCCTCCGCTTCCCGCTGCCAGCGGTCTGCGCCGTAGAGCCGGACCAGGTCACGCTGGTCGTGGCGACTCAGGCCCTGGCGCAGGGCGTCCTCGCCCAGCAGCGGCGCCCCCCGCAGACAGCGGGACTGCACCGCATGCCAGCCCTCGTGCAGGAGGGTGTCGTTGAGGTTGCCGCGGGGGCAGACCACGATCCGCCGGCTCTCCCGCAGGTACAGCCCGTACAGTCCGCGCTCGGCGCAGCGGGGATGGCCGCCGAGCACGGTGAAGCCGCGCTGCTCGAACGCCTCCACCAGCCGCTGGAACGACCAGCGTTCCGCCCGGGCGGCCTGGGGGAGGAGAGCCAACAGCACCAGGCTCGCGGCAGCAGGCTTCAACCAGGCCATGGGGGCTGGGAGGGCTGGGGCTTGAACGTATCCCGGCGACGCATCAGGCTGTTGTGCCTTCCAGGCGCAAGCCGGCCATGACCTCCCCCCCCGCCCCTGCGGCCGACGAGCGTCTGGCCGCGCTGCAGCAGGAGTTCGAGCACGACGCCAGCTTCAGCCAGGTGTTCGTGGTGCTCACCGTGGGCGCCACCCTGATCGCGACCCTGGGCCTGCTGGCCAACAGCCCCGGGGTGGTGATCGGCGCCATGGTGGTGGCCCCCTGGATCCTGCCGCTGCAGGCGATGGCCTTCGAGATCCTGCGGGGGCGGATTCCGATGTTCCTGCGGGCGCTGCGCACCTTGCTGCTGGGGGTGGTGCTCTGCGTGCTGTTGGCGATGGCGGTGGGCCACCTGGTGGCGTTCCCCAGTTTCGGCAGCGAGGTGATGAACCGCACCAGCCCCAACCTGCTGGATCTGGGGGTGGCCCTGGTGGCCGGAGCGGTGGCGATGTACGCCAAGCTCCGCAAGGACGCCATCTCGGCCCTGGCCGGCCTGGCCATCGCCGTGGCCCTGATGCCGCCCATGTGCGTGGTGGGGATCCTGCTGGCTTCCTCCAAGTGGTTGCAGGCCTACGGGGCGCTGCTGCTGTTCACCACCAACCTGCTGGGGATCATGGTGGGGGCGATGGCGTCCCTGGGGACCCTTGAGAAGGTGTACCGGCGCCGGCTGTTCCGCAGCCGCCTGGGTCTCACCAGCGTGGCCCTCACCGCCCTGCTGGTGATCCCCCTGGGCAGCAGCTTCTTCCGGCTGGTGAACCAGACCCGCCAGGAGAACAAGGCCCAGCAGCTGGAGGTGGCCATCGAGCAACGGCTGCGCAGCAGCACGATCACCCTGGGCGGCGATCCCGCCATCGACATGGTGGGCCTGAGCATCGACTGGCAGCAGAATCCGCCCCTGATCCGGGCCAGGGTGCGGGTGACCGACCCGGAGCTGCCCACGTCCAAGCAGGTGGCCGCCGTGCAGGAGTTCATCAACAGCACCCAGGCCCCCCTGCGCTTCCGGCTGGTGATGCAGCGCACCGCCGTGGATCTGATCGGCCCCGACACCGCCCCCAACCCCCCCGAGCTGGAGGTGCTGCCGCCGCCCCCGCTGCCGCCCCTGCCCCCGGAGCCGGAGAGGGAGGACGAGGAGCCCTAGGGACGATCCGCAGCGGTCGCTGCCCGCCGGGCCCCGCCTCTGCCGATGGGACATCCTTAACCCAAGTCCTGCGGAACGTCGGGTTAGATGGGGGAACGCCGAGGTTGCTCCCCCGTGCCCCATCCCCGCCAACGGACCATCACCCGCCTGCGCCGTTCCTGCCTGCCGGTGGGACTCGCCGCCCTTTCCCTGACCGTTGCCGCCTGCGGTGGAGGCCGCCGGCTGCCGTCGCTCAATGGCGCCGGGGCCTCCTTCCCGGCCCCGGCCTACCAGCGCTGGGCGTCCGACTACAAGGCCGCCAAGGGCTACCTAGTCAACTACCAGTCCGTGGGCTCCGGGCAGGGGGTGCGCTCGTTCCTGGCCGGCTCGGTCGACTTCGGCGCCACCGACGAGGCCCTCAGTGACGAGGACTTCAAGGCCGGCGCGGCCGGGAAGCGGGGCGCCGTGCAGATTCCGATGCTGGGGGGCACGATCAGCCCGGCCTACAACAATCCCGACTGCCCGGGACTCCAGCTGACCCAGGCCCAGCTGGCCGACATCTATCTCGGCAAGATCACCAACTGGAGCGCCCTGGGCTGTCCGTCCCGGCCCCTCACGGTCGTGCACCGCTCCGATGGTTCCGGCACCACCTTCAACTTCACCAATTCGCTGTCCTGCTTCTCACCGGAATGGAAGCAGCGGGTGGGTGTCGGCAAGGCGGTGCAGTGGCCCGTGGGGCTGGGTGCCAGGGGGAACGAAGGCGTGGCCGGCCTGATCCAGAACACCCCCGGCTCGCTCGGCTACGTCAACCAGGCCTTCCTGCGGGGCGATGTGAAGCCGGCGAAGCTGCAGAACAAGGACGGCCAGTTCGTGCTCGCCGACTCGAAGTCGGGAGCGGCGGCGCTGAACAACATCAGCCTCGATGAGCGGTTGGGCGGGGAGGACTGCAACCCCAAAGGTGCCGAAAGCTTCCCGATCGTGGCCTTCACCTGGATCCTGGCCTATCAGAGCGGGCAGGGGGAGGAGAAGGCTGAAGCCATGCGCACCTTCCTGCTGTGGGCGCTGGAGGAAGGTCCCCAGCAGCAGGCCACCGAGCTGGGCTTCATTCCCATCACCGGCGACGTGCTGACCAGGGTCAAGGAGGAGGTGGCCAAGATCAAGGGCTGATCCGCCCCCCAGGCTGACCGCCGAGACTGCCAGCGGTTCGCCTCCAGCCGATGAACGCCCGATCCATGGATCCGGGCAACGCGCCGCACCGCAGGCCCCTGCTACGGCGCGTCTGGTTCTTCGGCCGGGTGGACCTGCTGCTGCTGGCCATCGAGGCCTGCCGGGTGCTGGTACATCAGGAGCACTGGGAGGTGCTACCCCCAATCCTCTGTTCTCGGCCCTGGTGGCCTCAGAGGTGTTCCTCCTGGGCTTCCTGCTCAACGGGGTGCTGACGGACGACAAGGAAAGTGAGAAGCTGCCCGGCGAACTGGCCGCCGCCCTTGAGTGCCTCGCGCTGGAGGTGCAGGGCCTGGGGCTGCAGCAGCCGCAGGCCGAGGTGCAGGGAAGCCTGGCCCTGCTGGCGGAGTTCGGCGAAGCGCTGCTGGACTGGATGCATGAGGCCGGGCCGACCCTGCATCTGCTGGAGCGGCTGGACGCGCTGCAGCTGTCGATCGAGCGACTGCGCCTCTGGAACCCAGCCCCCCTGCAGGCACGCCTGCTGGTTGAGCTGGCCCACCTCCGGCGCGGTGTGCTGCGCATCGATGTGATCCGCTCGACCATGTTCGTCCCTGCCGTCTATGGGGTCGCCTACATCGGCACCGGGGTGCTCACCGTCGGGCTGCTGCTGCTGATCGCCGATCTCGACAACCCGTTCGGGGCCAGCCACGCGATGTCGGTGGAGAACGTCTCGCTGCAGCCCGTCGCCCTCGCCCTGCATCGGCTCCGGCGGGGCGTAGGACAATGGCCGCCGAGCTCAGGGGCGGGCGGAGATGCTGCGATGAAGTTCCAATGAAGTTCAAGGATTACTACGCCAGCCTGGGGGTGGAGCGCGACGCCAGCGCCGATGACATCAAGAAGGCCTACCGAAAACTGGCGCGGAAGTACCACCCCGATGTGGCCAAGGAGGAGGGCGCCGAAGAACGGTTCAAGGAGATCAGCGAGGCCTATCAGACGCTTTCGGATCCGGAGAAACGCCAGGCCTACGACGACCTCGGCCGCCACGGCCCCGGCGAAGAGTTCCATCCCTCGCCGGAATGGGACAGTCGCTTCTCCCGCGGTGGCAGCCAGCAGGAGGTGGACCTGGCCGACCTGTTCGAGCGGATGGGCTTCGGCGGTGGCGGCTTCGGTGGCTTCGGTGGCGGCACCGGCGGCCCCCGGCGGCCGGGGGCGGACTTCCCGATCCGCGGCCAGGACGTGGAGGTGGCCACCGAGCTGAGCCTGGAGCAGGCGGCCCGGGGCACCGAGGTGGCGTTCTCGCTCAGCGTTCCGGTGCTGGGGGCCGATGGCCGGGTGGAGAAGCAGAACCGCAGCGGCCGGATCCGGGTGCCCCGCGGCGTGGTGGAGGGGGAGCGGCTGCGGGTGCCGGGCAAGGGCGGCGACGGCATCGCCGGCGGTGCCCCCGGCGATCTCTATCTGGAGGTGCGGCTGGCGCCCCATCCCCGCTTCAAGGCCGTGGGCCACGACCTCTACCTGGAGCTGCCGATCGCCCCCTGGGAGGCGGCCCTGGGGGCCGAGATCAGCGTGCCAAGCCTCGACGGCCCGGTGACGGTGAGCCTCAAACCGGGGATGCGCAGCGGCCAGAAGCTGCGCCTGGCCGGCAAGGGCCTGCCCCACCGGCGCGACGGGGCGGGCGATCTCTACGGTGTGATTCAGATCGTGCTGCCCGAAAAGATCGGCGAACGGGAGCAGGCGCTGTACCGCGAACTCGCCGAAGCCTCCGCGTTCCACCCTCGCCACCACCTCGAAGGACCCTCCACCGATGGCTGACGACCTGCTGATTCCTGACGACGATGAGGGGTGCACCGTCGCCCTCGAGGAGTTGCTGGCCGCCTCGGGCCTGGGCCACGAGGAGGTGATCGAACTGGTGCAGTTCGGGGTCTTCCGCTGCGCCCAGCCCGCGCCGGTGTGGACCTTCCACATCCACACGGTGCGCCTGGCCCGCCGCGCCGCCCGCCTGCGCGACGACTTCGGCCTCAACGTCTCCGGGATGGCCCTGGCCCTCACCTACCTGGAGCGGATCGAGGCCCTGGAGGGGCGGCTGCGGGAGCTGGAATCGCAGTTGCCGCGTTGAGGGGTTGGCCCAGCTAAAGCCCCACCTTGCGGCGCCCCCAGGCCATGCCGGCCGCATAGCCGATCGCCGGCAGCAGCAGGGCGGGATTCAGGGGGATCTGCGCCAGCAGAACGATGCCCACCAGCCAGGGAACGAGCAGAAGGCAGCCAAAGGCCAGCTGGCTGAAGCGGGAGCGACGCGCCAGGCGGCCCGAGCCCTGCACCAGCCGGGGGACGCCCTTGCCCAGGCCGTAGCCGAGCAGCACGGTGACAACGGTGAGCAGGATCGCGCCCATGGTGGGGAGGCAAGCCAGTGGATTCTGGTGCCTGGGGGGCTCGCGGGCCCCTATTCGCAGACAGGCACGTAGGGCACCGCAATCGTGGAGAGCCCGCTCCCTTCGGCAAACGCACCGAGCACCTGCTTGCCGCCCCGATTCACCGTGACGAACCGACCGGCGAAGGTCTCGTCGTACACCGAGGTGGCCGACAGGCCGGTGGCGCGGGCGCGCTTGAGCAGATCGTTCACGGTGCCACCGGGAATGGCGACGCCGAATGAGGTCCGCACACCGGCCGAGAAGGCGAAGACCCGCAACGTGCCCCGTTCGAACTGGGCCGTGCCGACGATGCCGGCCGGCGCCTTGGGCCCTTTGAGCTTGTAGACGACAGGCAGCGGTGGCCCGCCGAGCTCACAACCGGGGCCCGGATCGGAGAGCCAGCCGGTGGCGACGGCTTCGGCCCGGGTCATGCCGAGACGCAATGGGCCAATCCCGTCGAGGCGGAGCACCGGGCTGGATCCGCGTCCATCGGCCCATGCCGATCCGGCCACCAGCAGCAGGATGGCCCCACTGGCCCCAAGCCGTGCAGAGCGACGCAGCGTGTGGCCGATCCGGCGTGTCATGGTCTGACTGTATGGGCACCAGCTCCGACCCCCGCCTGATCGACGGCCCCGACGACGCGCCGGCCACCGTGCTGCTGGCCCATGGGGCCGGGGCGCCGATGGACAGTCCGTTCATGGCGGCGATCGCCGGCGGACTGGCTGCGGCGGGCTGGCGGGTGGTGCGCTTCGAGTTCGGCTACATGGCCCGGATGCGCGAGACGGGCCGCCGCCAGGGTCCCGAGCGGATGCCGCTGCTGCAGGAGGCGTTCCGCCAGCAGGTGCGGCTGGAGACGGGCGAGAGCCCGCAGCGGCCGCTGTTCATCGGCGGCAAGTCGATGGGCGGGCGGGTGGCCAGCCTGCTGGTGGAGGAACTGGCCGCCAGCGATGGGGTGCGGGGCTGCCTGTGCCTGGGCTATCCCTTCCATCCGCCCGGCAAGCCGCTGCATCTGCGCACCGAGCACCTGGCCGCCCTGCAGGCGCCCACCCTGATCCTGCAGGGGGAGCGGGACACGTTCGGCCGCCGCGAGGAGGTGGAGACCTACAGCCTCTCGCCGGCAGTGCAGCTGGGTTGGATCCCCAGTGGGGACCACAGCTTCAAGCCCACCCGCAGTTCGGGCCTCAGCGAGGCGGAGAACTGGGCGACGGCGGTGGACTGGAGCGATCGGTTCCTGCGGGAAGTGCTGGTGGGGTGAGCCTTTCGGCCAGGGAGAACGTCCTCGCGGCTCAGCTTGTTCGGCAGATCCTGAGCTGCCGGATCGCTTGCCTTGGTCGTCGCGGTTGAGAACGGGGCTCAGCCTGCGCTGTCATCAGGGCTTACCTGACAGCAGCGTTTCGATCAAACCCATCACGCGTTCTTCCAGCTGATCGATACGCCGCAACAGCCGCGCTTCCGTTTGGGCCAGAGCTTCCTCGCTGACGCCGCCACGACCAGCTCCCGCTACCGACAGTGAGCGTGCAGGCGCAGGCCAGGCGCCATTCGTAAACACGGAGCTCAGATGGTCCCAGGTTTTCTTCTTGGTGGGAGCTGGTCCCAGGGCGGCCTCCAGATGGGCATGGGCGGCTGCGGCCGTGCGGAAGCGGGCTTTGAGGGCTGCGGGATGGCATTGGTCCTTGGGCAGCAAGGGTTGGGGGGACTCACTCAAGGCACCAATGGCCTCCGCCGGCGCCACTTCATCCACCAGCTGACGGATCGCGGCGTTCTGGTCGCCCACGGTGCGGAACAGATCGGCATCGCCCTTGGCCATGCGCGCCATCAGCTCGCCGAAGCGATCGCTCAGTTCCCCCATCAGCCCTCTCTTCCTCCGCGCAGCAGGCGGCGCATGCGCTCGATCAGCCGTGTGATGCTGAAGATGCTCCAGTAGCCAGCCTCCTCTTTGGCGGCATCAAGCTCTTGCAACAGCCCATCAAGGGCCTGTTGTTTGTCTTCGAAGGCCTCCAGCTCCCGGTGCATGTCCTGGGCGATGCGGAGGGCCTCCGCCTTCTCCTGGCCCAGAGCCATCAACCGGCCCTCATAGCTGCGCAGGGTCTCCAGAAACCTTTCGCGCGCCACCGTGAGCTCCCTGGAGCGGCGTTGCAACTGGGCCCGCGAGCGGGTGAGAGAGGCGTGGCTGTTGCGCATCGCCTGGTAGTGGTGCTCGATCTGCTCACGGCTCAGGGCGCTGAGGTCGGCGGGGAAATCCTGGGTGGAGCGGATGCCCTTGCACTCCAGTGCGGCCTGAGCGACACCAGGCGCCACCGGTATCGATTCACTGTCCAGCACCAGGAGGCTCAGCTCCCCTTGCTCGCTGTTGGTCATCGGATCAGAGACGTGACCTCCAGCACAGCACTGGAGATGGATGGATGGCCAGCACAGGCCTTGGGCCGGTCACGAATCGATTCACAGATCTCCGATCGCGATGCCGGAATGGACCCGGCGGCAGGCCAGCTCAACGGCCAGCCGGCGACGGCGGAAGTCCGCGGTCAAGATGATTGGCGTTGATGCCAGGGCCATCATTTCAGCCGAGACCTTCATCCCTGTCAGAGCCCCCGGCTGTCGGACCCACGCGCACCGGACCAGCGCCGGGCGTTCACCAGCCTCAGCGCTTCCTGCATCGCCTCCACGCAGCGATGGGCCCGGCGCTTCACGTCGTCCTGGCTCTGAGCACGCATCACGTAGGCCTGCATCGCCTCCGGCGTTTCGATCACGGCCAGCAGCCCCTGGGTGCGGCCGCCGATGGCGGGATCGGCCAGCAGCCGAGTGATCAGGTTGTGTTCCCAGAGCCGCTGGCCACCGGAGCCGGGCGCGAACAGCTGCTCCTGCAGCACCCCCAGGCACCCCTGCCGGAACGCCTCGAGCTGGCCGGGCCGGAAACGGCGGCTGTTGGGCAGGCCCGCTGCCGCCGCCGAGGGCGCCCCGGGGCCGTGTTCGACGCTCCAGCTCAGCCCGGTGCCGGGCAACCCCACGGTGGTGCGGGGGCCACCGGCGCGGGCGACTGGGATGTTGAAGGACGCCCCGCGGCCCCCCAGGGAGATGGAGCTGAGGCCGCTCTTGCCGAAGTTGAGCCGCAGGGGGCCGAGGCGGGCGCTGCGGCGGAAGCGGAAGGGCATGGGTGTGGAGCCGATCGGAGGGAAGGAGGTCGGGTGATCGTGGCGGTTGTCGAATGTCCGTGATGAGGTGATTCGGTTGTATGGGCCCCCCAAGGCAACCACGGCTCGTTCAAACTCTTGCCACCAGACGTCGAAGACCGGAGCATGGCCGGAGGCTGGCTGGTCGTTCGCATAAACAGATCCCGATTCCACCCCATGGGTCTCGACAATGGCTGCCAGAAGGACATGACCTTGCGGGCTAGCTGTTCTGTCTCAGCAGGTTGTTCGGCTGACGATGGGGTGTGAGGTCGCCTCCCACTGGCCCGTCTGACGCCGATCAGTCGGGAACGCCTGATTCGTCGGCCTCTCAATGAGGGCGTGCAGTTCAAGACCCTTGCGGCACAAGCCGGGATCAGCCTGCGCTGCGCCTGCAAGTGGCTGGCCCGGTACCGCTCGATCGCGGCCTCGCGCTCTGGAGTCGACCGTTGAATCAGCAAGCCGTGGACTGGTGGATTTCTGGCGATCAGATCAGGATTTGAGGCGCTGATCAATACAGAGCACGAAGGCAGCGCCGCTGGCGTGCTCTAACCTCGTGGCCACGGTGCGGCAGCGCTGGCCGGTGGCCAGGCTGATGTAGGTGTCGGTGATGTGCTGATGGAGACCCGTGTCAATCAGGCTGAAGAAATACTCCTTGTTGGCGTGGTCGGTGCCCCGCGTGGCGGGTGTGAACAGGCGGTTCCTCGACGGGGGGAGACCCTGGCCCAGGTGCGTGTTGCTGATCTGCAGTCCGTCGCCATCGAGCACGTAGGCCGCTTCGATCATGGTGTTGGTGCCTACCCAGTTGGCAAGGGCGCCGTCGAGCAGTTGGGTAGGGATGTGACGTAGGCCTTCACACCCTGCGCGGGCCAGATTGATCAGATCGAGGCCCTCCATCTGGCGGGCCTGGATGGCGGCCACGGCTTTGCCCCGTTGCCGGCGGGCGGCTTCCATCAGCACGGGGTGCAGGGCCGCCAGGTGCAGGTCGGCCGCTGGCTTGGGGCGCGCAAAGTGATAGCCCTGGAAGAACTCTGCTCCGAGGGCGGCGCAGGTGTCCAGTTCTGCCTTGGTTTCCACCCCTTCAGCCAGCACCAGAGTGCCGATGGTCTTTCCAAGTAAGATCAGAGACTTCATCATTTCCTGCTTGACAAAGTCGCGGTCGACTCCGGCGATGAGACTGCGGTCGAGCTTGATGATGTGGGGTCGCAATTCGGCGATGCGTGGCAGGTTGCTGTGGCCGGATCCCAAGTCGTCAATGGCGATCAGGAAACCCAATTCACGATGGCGCTCCACGAAGCGTTTCAGGGTCATCGTGTCCTGAACCTTGGTTTCGTTGAGCTCGATCACGATGTCGCTGGGTTCCAGACCCGTGGCCTCGGTGGCCTCGAGCAAGGCTCCCGAGCCTTCCACTCCCTCGTCGATCAATGACGTTTCAAAGTTGAGAAACAGAAAGGGGCGTAGGGACCGGGGCAAGTTGAGATCCCGGTAGGCCTCCATGGCCCGGATGCGGCAGCGGCGATCCAGCTCCAGCAGCTTCCCGGCCTTGCGGGCCTTGGCGAACTTCTGTCCGACACCCATGAGCGCCGGGCGCGCGAGGGCCTCCAGGCCCACCACGGAGGTTTGCTTGAGGGAGACGATGGGTTGAAAGTGTATGGCTAGCTGATTCGATGGGAGGATCGCAGAGGCCTCCCTCGTGGGCTCCATAAGTTCAGCGCGAACCATTGAGCGTGAAAGACAGCAGAATACATCTCTAGCGAGCCAGCAGCATTGAACCCTAGGGAACATCTGAAAAGCGTACTAAGATCAACCCAGATTCAACACTGAGGCTGGAACGGAAGGCCGTCCCCCTCCAGCTGGGCTTTTCGGACCACGGGCACATTCACGCCAAGAAGAGGACGCGTCGCCAGCGCTTCTTGGATGAGATGGAGGCCACGGTTCCCCGGGAAGCCCTCCCAGCTGATGGTCGACAAGCTGTTCACGGTGCCGCTCAGCTCCCTGGGCAAGGTGATGGGGCAACTGGAGCCCCAGCTGCTGATCGAGCTGGATCTGGCCCTGCGGGGTTGGCTGGAACTGCCCCGAAGGCTCAGGCCCAGTTCTCATACAGCAGCCCGTCCACCCGCTCGAACTCGCGCAGGTTGTTGCTCACCAGGGTGAGGCCCTCGCTGCGGGCATGGGCGGCGATGTGGAGATCATTCACACCGATGGGCGTGCCGTGAAGCTCCAGGGAAGAGCGGATCTGGCCGTAGTGCTGGGCCGCCTTGGGCCCATAAGCCAGCACCTCCAGGCGACTGCAGAAGTTTTCCACCACGGCCAGAGAGCGCGGCGGATCGGAACTTTTCTCAGCGCCGTGCATCAACTCAGCCAACGTGATCGACGACATCGCCAGATGGCTGGCGTTGCGATTGAACCGCTCCAGCAACGACTCCGGCCGTCGTTTGATCACATAGATGCAGATATTGGTATCCAGCAGGTAACGCAGCATCGGCGAATCAGAAGGGCTCGCGTTCGCCTTGCTCCTGGGAAGCCCGCTGCGCCAGGAAGTCGTCAGGCACGCTGGAGCCGCCGAGGAAGAAGCTGTCCCAGCTGCGGCCAAGTGGCGCGATGATCCGCTCCTGGCCGCAGGCCCGCACCTCCACCTCCGTGACGGAGTCGGGAAGCCGCAGATGGGCGGGGATGCGCACCGCCTGGCTGCGGTTGCTCAGAAACAGCTTGGTGACAGCCCGCATCGACCCCGCTTGGATATACAGAGAGTCTATCCCAGGTTGACGCCCGCCGCTGCCAGGATTCCCAGCAACGCCAGCAACGCCGTCATGCCCCTGCCCCAGCTGATGCCGCTGCTGGCGGCGGTGGTAATCGCCCCTTGCCCTGCTCCCGTGAAGGCCCAGCTGGATGGCCTCTACCGCTGGCAGGTGGCGCGGCAGGACCTGAGCGGTCCGATCGAGATCAGGAGCCAGAAAAACCGCTTCACCGATGGCCTGTACCAGAAGCTGCGGCGTGCCTATGCGCTCGATCCGAACAGCGGCCGTTTTGTCGACTTCGATCTGTTCAGCGGCACCCAGGTGGGGACCTTTGGCGCCAAGGTGCTGGGCTGCAGCCTCGCCCCCGGCGGAGGGCTGGAGGCCAGGGTGGCGGTGCAGGCAGGCCTGCGCAACCGCCCCATTGAGGCGCCGCAGAACCTGCGCTATCAGCTGGTGCGCGGCCCCGACGGCAGCTGGAAGATCGCCGACATCATCTATTCCCATCCGGCCGGGTTCCGCCTTTCCAGCTATCTGGCTGAGCTGTTGGGACCCCTCAAGGCGAACTGACCATCCGGCCCAGCGGGAGCTCTGCCGCACGCGCCATGCATGTGCTCGGCCTGGTCTGGGGCGTTCGCTGCACCGCACCCGATCCGGAGCAGGGGCATGAGCCGTGACATCAGGCCTAATGTGGTCGCAGCGATGGACACAGCCATGGCCGATGTGGTCGCAAGTCAGGTGTCGGTGCGTGAGCTCAAGACCCACCTCTCCGCATGGCTGGCACGGGCCCAGGCCGGTGAGGTGGTGGAAGCGACCTCCCACCGCAAGCCCATTGCCCGCATCACAGCGGTGCAACAACCCGATGGATCGTCCCCGCCACACCCGCTGCAGAAGGCCATCGATGCCGGAGTCATCTCCTGGAGCGGCAAGAAACCTGTGCTTCCCCCGCCGGTGACGTTGAACGACGACGGCCCCCTGATCAGCGACATCGTGATCGAGGGGCGTGGCTGAATCGTGATCCTGTACTGCGATACCTCAGCGCTGCTCAAGCTCTTTATCGAGGAGGACGGCAGCGACAGGATGGTCATGGCCCACGATCACTGTGATGATCTATCCGTTTGCCGCATCACCTGGGCTGAATCGATGGCGGCGTTCGCCCAGCGCAGCCGTATCAAAGGCGCCAATCAGACCATGCTTGCCCAAGCCAAAAGCGCCTTAGAGAAAGCCTGGTCAGATTTTGCCATCGCCGATGTGAACCAGCCCCTTGTCGAGAAGGCTGGCTTTTATGCCGAGGTCTTCGCATTGAGGGGTTCCGACAGTGTCCAGCTGGCTGCGGCCCACAGCCTTCAGGAGCAGCTCTCCTTGCCGCTCACCTTCGCCTGCTTTGACCATCGACTCAATCGAGCGGCCACACTGCTCCAGCTGAAGGTGCTGGCCTGACCAACGCACCGATGGCACCAAGCGAGATAGACAGTATCGAATCAACATCCATCCCTGACGAGAACCCCGAACAGATCATCCGCAACCTTCACGACGCCACCAAGGCCCACCTGGGGTTATGGACGGCCAGATTCATCTCCCGCCTGGACTTAAGGCCAGACCAGTCAACACCCCACTCAAATAAGCCCCCGTATCAATCCCGATCCGATGCGGCAACCGCGTCACCTTGAAGTCATGCCGGAACGTATGCCCATGCACCACGGTGTAGGGCAACCCATGGGGCCGGCTCAGAAACGGCCGCCTGATCCAGATCAGATCGTCTGTGGCCTGGTGCTCCAGGCGGATGTCGGGGCGCACGCCCGCATGGACGAACAGATAGCGGCCGCGGACCGCCGTGTACGGCAGCTGCTCGAACCAGGCCTGGCGTTCGCGGGCCAGGGGCAGGAGGTCGGGGTTGGCGCCGTTGCACAGCCACAACTCCACGTCCTCATCCGGCGCTCTCGGTGACATCGCCTTCAGCAGCATCTGCTCGTGGTTGCCCCGCAGCACCGTCACCGCGGCCAGCCCGTAAGCGCCGGGGTTCTCCTGCAGCTGCCACACCCGCTCGAGCACCTTCCGATCACCATCGGGCTCCGGGGCCCGATCGATCAGGTCCCCAAGGAAGATCAGCTCGGCACCTGAATCAAAGTGCGGGGTGAGTTCCTGCTCCAGCAGGGAGGCGCAGCCATGCACATCCCCGATCGCCACCACCTCAGGTCTGTTCATCGTCGCTCTCCCACACATTGAGGCTGGAGCGCTGCGACTCCCGGCGGAGGTTCTTGCGGCTGCGCTTGGGGTCGCTCTTGAGCAAGGCGAGCTTCTCGCTGAGCAGGTCGAGCTCCCTCGCGAGCCTCGGAGTGGCGGGCATCGCCGACAGGTCGCCGAACAGCTTGCCCAGGCTGGCGCTGGCGCTAATGACATCCCCTCGATCCAGATCGGCGATCACTTGTCGGCGTTCCCGGTTGGCCCGCAGCAGGGCCAGCTGTTCGGCCACCGCGTCATCGGGCTCCAGCTGCTGGATCTCATCGCTGGCCATCACCGGCAGGTGCAGGTGCTCGATCAGGCTCTGGCGTTCGTTGCTGCCGGGGGCCTCCCAGGCCAGCCGCACGCTGAGGATCTCCTGGTTGGGGATCCAGGCGGGCAGCTCCAGCTGCAGGCCCACGTTGAGCTCCTGGCCGGCGCGCAGGTTGGGAAGTTGGTAGTTGCCGGCATCGGTGGGGGTGAGGTCGTTGAGCAGATCCACCACCTCAGCGCCGTGTTTGCCGCGCACCCCGAGGCTCACCCGCCGCCCGAAGGTGCTGGTCAGCCCCTGGAGCTCGGAGGCGTAGAGGTCGGCCAGCTGGCTGGGGGTTTCGATGTGGGCCAGGGTGCCGTCGCCCGCGGCGGCCATGGCCCCCATCAGGTCTTCGTCGAAGTCATCCCCCAGGCCGAAGGCACTGGTGCTGATGCCCCGCTGGGTCAGGCCCGCCACCTTGGCGGCGATCTGCTCCTGGTTGGTGAGACCCTCGTTGGCCTGGCCGTCGGAGAGCAGCAGCACCCGGTTCATCGCACCGGGATCCAGGTGTTCGGCCACCTGGGTGGCCCCGGCTCGCCAGCCATCGAAGAGGGCCGTGCAGCCGCCGCTGTGGATCGTGTTGATCGCGGCGATGAAGGGCTGGGGATCGGACACGGGCATGGAGGGCACCACCACCGTCACCTCGTCGTCAAAGCTGACGATGGCGAAGCGGTCGCGGCCGGTGAGCTCCCCAGCCAGGAAGCGGGCGGCCTTGCGGGCATAACTGAGCTTGGTGCCGCTCATGGAGCCGGAGCGATCGATCACCAGGGCCAGGTTGAGCGGCGGCCGCTCGCGCCGGGTGGCTGCAGCGGCAGGCGGTGGCGGGGTGATCGTGAGCAGCAGATCCAGGATCGAGGGGCGATCGGAGGCCACCGCCGGCCGCAGGGGCCGGAAACGCAGGGTGGGACGGGTCATGGTGGAAGGGAGCAGTGGGACGGGGGGAGGGGTTCAGCGGGAGGCGTCGTCGAGCAGGGCGTTGAGCCGGTCCAGGAGGTGCTGGAGCCATTGCTGGCGCCGGGGGCCGGCGGGAGGAGGCAGAACGGAGTCGCGGACGTGCACCTCGATGCCGGGGGCGAGGGTGAAACGCAGCCAGCGGCTGCCGTTGTCGCTGGAGCGGGAGGACAGGGGTTTGTTGAGCATCCCAAGGACGGAGCCCATGGCCGCGACTTTTCCTGCGAAGGACGGAGATCCGTCGGCCGGATCACCGACGTCGTCAGCCGTGGAGGGCAGATCCCGCAGGTACCGCAGGGCCTCGTTGGCCGATTGAGCAGGGGGAGCGGTGGCCGCCGCCCCATCCCCATCGAGCTGCTCCAGCTGCTGCTCCAGATCGGCGTCGGCCAGAACGCAGAAGGGAGCAATGGCGGAGAGACTGAGGCCGCGCCGGGCCAGGGCGCGCACAAGCACCAGTTGCAACAGGTGCCGGTGGCCGTACACCGCGCTGCGCCCCTCCTTGCCGGGGCGATCGATCAACCCCTGGGTGGCATAGAGACGCACCGTGCGCGGCGAGATCTCCTCGTCCAGCAGCTTGCCGGCGACGAGGAGGAGCTCCTCGAGGCCGTAGAGAGCGTCAGCTGGGGCGAAGACCTTGACCATTCCCTAATTATCCACACCTGCAGTGCAGGTGTCAATCTGGGGCCGTTCAGTGCGTTGGGCCCAGGGCCCCTCCAGCGCCACCGGCTTCCTCGGCCTGGCCGATGCGGGCGAACAGATCGGTGCTTTCACGGTTGAGGTGCACCACCTCCACGACGCTGCCGCCCAGCTTGAGCCGGCGGATCACCTGGTCGAGGGCGCTCACGCCGCTCTGGTCCCAGATGTGGGCGTCGGCCATGTCGATCGTCACCCGGGCCGGGTGTTCGTGGACCTCGAAACCGGCCCGGAAATAGATGCTGCTCACGAAGAACAGCTGGCCGCGCACCGTGTAGAGCCGATGGCCCGCGTCGATCAGGTGGCTCTCGACGGCGATCACCTTGGCCACCTTGCGGCTGAACAGGATCCCGGCCAGGGCCACCCCGGAAAGCAGGCCGATCGCCAGGTTGTGGGTGAGCACCGTGACCGCCACGGTAAGCAGCATCACGGCGGTGTCGCTTTTGGGGATCCGCCGGATCCCCGTGATCGAACCGATGTTGGCGGTGTTGATGGCGATCATCACCATCACGCCCACCAGCGTGGCCATCGGGATCTGGTTGACCCAGTCCCGGGCCAACAGGATCATCGCCAGCAGGCTCACCCCCGACGTCAGCGTCGAGAGCCGCGTGCGCCCGCCGTAGCCCACGTTCATCACCGACTGCCCCACCAGGGCGCAGCCGGCCATGCCGCCGAACAGGGAACTGACGATGTTGCCGATCCCCTGGCCCCGCGCCTCGGTGTTCTTGTGGCTGGTCTGGTCAGTGAGGTCGTCGAGGATGTCCTGGGTCAGGAAGGTCTCCATCAGCCCCACCAGCGAGATCGCCAGCGCCGTGGGCAGGATCAGGCCCAGGGTGCCCAGGCTCAGGGGCACCTGCGGCAGGGCGAACTGGGGCAGACCGGCAGGCAGGCTGCCCAGGCTCGCCACCGTGGGCAGATCAAGCCCGAGGCTGATCGAGATCCCGGTGGTGATCAGGATGGCGATCAGGGCCGAAGGCACCGCCCTGGTGAGGCGCGGCAGCAGGTAGATGATCGCCAGGGTGACCAGCATCAGCGCCCAGACCGCCGGCAGCTGGGCGGCCTGCACCACCACCTTGTCCGGGTGAAAGACATCGAGCCCCAGCTGGGGCAGCTGGGCCAGCAGGATCAGGATCGCCAGGGCATTCACGAACCCCGCCATCACCGGCTGCGGCACAAAGCGCATCTGGTGGGCCAGCCGCAGGTAGCCCCAGGCGATCTGGAACAGGCCGGTGAGCAGCCCCGCCGCCAGCAGGTACTGCAGGCCGAGCCCCTCCCCCAGGGCGTCGCCCTGCTGCACCAGGCCCGTCATCAGCAGGGCGGTGGAGCCGGTGGCGGAGGTGATCATCGCCGTGCGGCCACCCACCACTGCCAGGGTCACCGCCAGCAGGAAGGCTCCGAACAGGCCAACGCTGGGGTCCACCCCGGCAATGCCGGAAAAGGCGATCGCCTCCGGGATCATCGCGAAGGCCACCACCAGGCCCGAAAGGATGTCGCGGTGGGGCAGGCCCCACCACTCCTTGATGGAGAAGGTCATGGGAAAGGAGGTGGACGACACAGGCCCGAATCAGCACGGCAGGTCGACCGCGGCTGGAGCGGCAGACCGGCGAATACCGCAACAGCGGCCTACGGGGGGGTGATCGTCATGGGAAGGACCGTACCAGCCCGGACGATGGGGGTTCTGAATCCGGTCGTTCGCACGGAAATCGACCCAACAACCGGTCGCCCTGGGGACGATGGAATCCGCCACCCACCGAGTCGATGGAGCCCACCCTTGACACCCTGCTCGCCTTCTACGCCGAGCGGATCGGTGGCCCCTTCCCCCTCAGCCTGTTGCCTCCCGATCAGCCGCTGCACTGGCAGGGGCAGACCCTGTTCGGCACGGCCCGGGGAACGGAGCCGCTCTACCTGCTCCAGAGCACGATCGATTCCTTTCTGAGCGCCGCTCCCCTCGGCACCTTCTGCGTGGGCTTCTGGGGCCATGGGATCAGCAGCCACGCCTTCTACTACCAACGCCGCGAGCCCTGGTGCAGCCTGTTCCTGCGGCTGGCCTACGGCGGCTTCGACGACGACAACGGACGGGAAGCCCGCCGCATCAAGGCCACCATGGAGTGGCTCGCCGGGTTCCTGCCGATCGTCAGGGTGCGGGCCCGCCACTGCATCGTGGTGGATTCGATGGGCGACGCCCTCTTCCGGATCGTCCTGTCAGGCGGCCAGGTCATCGAGGGCGACGGCCCCCTGTTCGAGCCCGAGCGCGGGCCGGCCGAGGCGCTGCGCCCCCTGCTGGAAGGGCCCTAGCCCTGGCTGGCCTCTTCTGGCTGGCCTCCCCTTTCACCAGAACGTCTGGCACGGGAAGCCGGACAGCTGCGGATCAGCGGTGATCAGCACCAGCCGCTCCAGTTCGGCCTGGGCCGCCAGCATCCGGGCAAAGGGATCGCGGTGGGGCTGGCTGTAGCCGCCGGCCCTGAGGCCATGCGCCAGGGAGATCGGCAGGGGGAGGAAGCCATCGGCCTGTAGCAGGCCAGGAAGATCAGCCATGGCTGTAGCCAGCTCGGGCAGCTTGCCCTGATGGTGCTTAAGGCTGAGTTCCCAGACCGATGCAGCACTCACCAGGATCCGGCTGGTGGAGTCGACCAGAAGCGCCCGCACAGGACCTGACAGCCGCTCCGGAGCGAACCACCACCACAGCAGGGCATGGCTGTCGAGCAGGTAGGCGGAGGGGCTGGTCACGGCAGGGCTGACTCTGGAACCAGGGGGCTAGCTTCCCAGTCGGCGAGCTGATCGGGCGCCATGGGCTCCAGCAGGGCGTCGGGCCGGCTGAGGGGACCCAGGTGGCGCAGGCGACCGGGGAGCCGCTGGGGAGCCGGCGCCTCCAGGGGCATCAACCTTGCCCAGGGCTTGCCGGCCTTGGCCAGCACGATGGTCTCACCGGCGTGGGCGTCATCGATCAACCGCGAGAGCTGGGTTTTGGCCTGGTGCACATTCACCAGACGGGGTGCCGATGCTGGACGTTCCACGGAGCCGGCTCAGGAGTCTTGATTAGTTTAGTCATGGACTAAGTCTGCACCTGCGGCACCCAGCCTCAGCCCAGATACGGCTCCAGGAAGCTCAGCGGCCGAGCCATGGTGGCCGAGAAGCCGAGGATGCCCCGGTCGCGGTGGCTGTACAGCAGGGTGTCGTCGGCCTCCAGCAGGTAGGTGCCGCCGCGCTGGGTGAGGAAGTCGTCGCGGGGGACGTAGGTGCGCCAGTGGCCCAGCACTTCGGCCATGTTGCGCAGCCGCACGGTGGCCAGCTCGAAGGGCCGCTGGAAGCCGCGGCCGCCGGCCCGGGCGAAGAACGACCCTTGGATCGGCGGCAGGGGACCCGCCTGGATGGTCTCGTCGTCGGCGATGCGCTGGGGGGCGCTGCGATCGCCGGTATAGCCGCGCAGCACCTCTGCCAGGGTGCCGGGGGAGCCGAGGCCGGCGCACATCAGCAGCAGATTCGGCCAGGGCCCGCCGGCCTGCTTCAGGCCCTCGTAGAGCCCCAGGTCGCGGTGCAGATGGGGTTCGGCGTCCACCAGCAGCCGCTCGCTCGGGAAGCCGGTGAAGCTGCAGAAGCGCTCGCGGCCGGCCGCGTCGCCGATCCCGATCGCCAGCACGGCGATGCCGGCGGCCTCCAGCTGCGGCAGCACCGGCACCAGGGCCTGGGCGTACTCAAGGCTGTCGAAGTCGCCCAGCTGGCTGAGCAGCAGCACCAGTCGCCGCCGGCCGGGCCCCATGCCCTCCACCGCCGCCAGGCGCTCCAGCAGCGGGGCGGGGGCGGGCGGCCGAGTGGCAGCAGCGGCGGAGGCGGTCACGGACAGGGGGTCGCTCAGGGCCTGACCATGCTCGTCGATCCGCGCTGATCGACGTATCCTTACCAGGTAATGCCGCGCCCCGGAGACGCTTGCGATGGAGTCGATGGGAGCCGCCACCAGCTCGATCACCAGCAAGGGTCAGGTCACCATCCCCAAGGCGTTGCGTCAGCAGCTCGGCCTGGCCCGAGGCGGTCGCGTCAGCTTCCGGCTGGTGGGCGATCACATCGAGGTGCGCTCCTGGAAGCCGGAGCAGCCTCCGCCGACCAGCGGCTTCGGCCTGCTCAGGAGCCCCCGTCCTCCGGTGCCGGCTGACTTTGACCCGGCCAGTCTGCTCGCGCCGTGATCGGCCTCGACACCAACGTGCTGGCTCGCTACTTCGTCGCCGAAGACGGGGCCGATGCCGCCACCGAACGCCAGCGCCAGGCAGCACGGCAGCTGATCGAATCGGGGCAGCCCCTGTTCCTGCCCAAGACCGTGGCCCTGGAGCTGGAGTGGGTGCTGCGGGGCTACTACGGCTTCGCGGCCGAGCAGGTGCTGCTGGTGTTCGACCACCTGCTGGCCCACCCTGCCCTGACCACGGAAGATCGCCCGGCCCTGGAGCAGGCCGTCGCCGGGCTGCGCGCCGGGCTCGACTTCGCCGATGCCCTGCACCACGCCAGCTGCCGTGGCTGCGACACGCTCGTCTCTTTCGACGACCGCGGCTTCGCCCAGCGCATCCGCCACCTGAACCTGGCGCCCCGCGTCGTCGTTCCCAAGGCCCCTTAGCGGGTGGCCCGCGCCAGGAACCCCTCGGCGGCGGCCTCCAGGGCCTCGCGCCGCTTGGGATCCATCTTCTCCAGCATCCTTACCATCATCGAGAGGCGGGGATTGGCCTGGAAGACGTCCTGGTGGCGGTCGATGAAGCGCCAGTAGAGGCCGTCCCAGATCTCACACCAGGGGCCCTTTGTGTAGTCGCCCATCTTGAGGATGTAGTTGGAACCGCCGATGTAGGGCTTGGTGGCGAACAGGCCTCCGTCGCTCATCTGGCCCATGCCGTACACGTTCGGGCCCATCACCCATTCGTAAGAATCCAGGTAGCGCTCCATGAACCAGCGGTGCACCTCGCCGGGGTGGATCTCGCAGAGCAGCATCAGGTTGCTGATCACCATCAGCCGCTCGATGTGGTGGTTGTAGCCCAGGCGGTTCACCCGCTCGATCGCCGCATCCAGGGGCGGCAGGCCGCTGCTGCCGTCGTCCCAGCAGGGGGCGAGGCGGCGCTGGTGGTTCCAGAAGTTGGCGGCCGCCTGGCGTTCGCCATGCACCCGGTCGATGCCGCGCACGAACTCGCGCCAGCCGATCACCTGGCGCAGGAAGCCCTCCAGCGAGGCGATCGGCACCGGCTCGCCGCTCTCCTGCCGGCTCCGGGCGTGCTCCAGGGTGGCCGCGATCACCGCCGCCGGGGTGAGCAGGCCGATGTTGAGCAGGGGCGAGAGCAGGGAGTGGTGCAGGGTGGCATGCTGCTTGCTCAGGGCGTCTTCGAACGGCCCGAAGCCATCGAGGCGCTCCGCCAGGAAGCGCGCCAGCCAGGCATCGGCGCCGGCCTGATCGAAGGGGATCCAGAGGGGCCCCAGCGCGCCGGGGTGATCGGCGAAGTGGGTGTCGATCAGGGCGCGCACCGCCGGCTCGTGGGGGCTGGCGGGCAGCGCCGGCAGCGGCGGCTCCGCGTAGCCCTTGGGCAGCTTGCGGCGGTTCTCGGTGTCGAAGCTCCAGCGGCCGCCGCTGGGGCTGCCATCGGGCTCCAGCAGCAGGCCGAGGCGGCGTCGCTGGCGCTCGTAGAAGGTCTTCATGAACGGGCGGCGGCGGCCCTCGAACCAGCTGCGGCTCTGGGCCACCGATTCCAGGAACGCCGGTGAGGGCAGCACACGGAGCCGCACGCCCTGCTCGGCGCAGAACCGCTGCAGCCGCCGCTCAAAGCTGCGGTCGGCCACCTCGGCCACCCGGAGCTCGCGGCCGTCCCGTTCGCCGTCCTGCGGCTCGCGGCCGCCGCTCAGCTCATCCGCCAGCCGCTGCCAGAAAGGCACCCTCGCCGACTCCGGCAGCTCCCAGTAGCGCACCGCCACGCCCCGCTCCAGCAGCGCATCGCGGAAGCTGCGCATGGCCACGAAGGTGTGCAGCAGCCGCAGGCGGTGGTACCGCCAGGCGGAGGCCACGGCCAGGTCCTCGATCATCAGCACCCGCTGGCCGGGGGCGAGCTGCAGGGGGGAGGGGCTGAGCCAGTCGGGGTGGAGCTGGTCGCCCAGGATCAGGGTCAGGGCCACAGGGCGTCGGTCACGAGGGTTGGGGCAGCGGGGCGGCCCAGAGCCGGCGGTGGGTCTGATCGGGGTCGTAAAGGCCCACCTGGCGCTCGAGATCGAAGCGGCGGGGGCTGCCGCCGAAGCTGCGCGGGTCGGAGCCGACGCCGGCCAGGTACGCCCAGTTGCCCGTGTTCAGGGCCGGGTGGGCGTCAATCAGGGCCCACTCGAAGAAGCGCGCCCCCCAGATCCAGGGCAGCCGCAGCTCATTGACGAAATGGGAAGCCACCCACTGGCGGCCCCGGTTGGAGAGGTAGCCGGTGGCCAGCAGTTCGTGGAGCTGGGCATCGATCAGGGGATGGCCGGCGTCGCCGCGGGTCCAGCGCACGAACCGCTTCCGGTCTTCCACCCAGTCGGGCGGGCGGTTCTGAATGCCGCCGGGGGCGTGGAAGGCGTCGCCGTGGCACTGCTCCGACCAGAGGAAGAACTCGCGCCACAGCAGCTCCTGTTTCATCCATTCGGAGCCATCGTCGGCGCCGTGGAGCTCCTGGTAGCGGAGCACCTCCCGCCAGATCCGCCGCACCGAGAGGGAGCCCACCCCCAGGAAGGGGGAGAACTTGGTGGAGAACCCGGTCCCCACCAGCCCGTTGCGGGTGGCCTTGTAATCCCGCAGTCCGCTGGAGCCGAACAGGTAGTGCTCCAGCCGGGCCAGGGCCGTGGGTTCATCGCCGGGAAAGGGGAAGGCGCTGCGGGGGTCGGGCCCGGCTCCAGCGGCCGACGGCGGGGGAGCGGGCGGCGCCAGCCAGGCGCGGGGGAGCTCGTCCCAGCTGTCCCCCAGGCCGGCGAGATCCGGTGGGGGCAGGGGCGGTTCCGGGTCGCGCTCCAGGGCGCGGCGGAACGGACTGAACACCCTGGGGAAACGCTCGGGTTCCACCGGCCAGGTGCCGAACAGGCGGCTCTCCTCCGCCTGCAGCACCACCTCGGGCTGCAGCAGGGGGCGGAGCTCGGCGAGGGCGGCCGCGGTGGTGTGCTGCGGAGAGGCCAGCAGGGGGATCCCCGCCGCCGCCAGCCGGGCGTGCAGCGAGGCGAGGGCCTGGGACTCGAGGCGCCGCTGGTGGG
>NZ_JAYGHZ010000250.1:0-37922 GCF_034931285.1 Synechococcus sp. BA-120 BA3 | reverse complement strand
GGCCCTGGAGGTGCTCTACGCCACCGGCAGGCCCCTGTCGGCCCAGCAGGGCCAGGCCCCTCCCCCCTGGCGGGTGCTGGAGCTGGGCCTGGATCCGGCCGATCTGCACCAGCGCATCCGGCGCCGCACCGCCGCCCTGTACACCGACGGTCTGGTGGAGGAGACGGCGCTGCTGATTGAGCGCTTCGGCGCCGATTGCCCCCTGCTGGACACGATCGGTTACGGCGAAGCCGCCCGGCTGCTGCGGGGTGAACTGGAGGCCGAGGCCGCCGTCGCCCTGACGGAGCGGCGCACCCGGCAGTACGCCAAGCGCCAGCGCACCTGGTTCCGGCGCCAGCACCGGCCCCTCTGGCTCACGGACGCCGCCGCGGCCCAAGCTTCGGAGGCGGATGTGCTTCAGCGTGCGCTGGGGGCGACCACGGGCGGTTTATGGTGAAGGACTAACCGCCCCCTTGAATGCCTCCCCGTCCCCGTTTTGATCGCCGTGCTCCCGTGCGGGAGCTGCCCAACATCAACGACCGCATCAGCTACCCCAACCTTCGTGTGGTGGATGCGGACGGCAGTCAACTGGGAGTCATCACCCGAGAGGCGGCCCTCGATGTCGCCCGCGACCGGGAGCTGGATCTGGTCCTGGTGAGCGAGAAGGCCGATCCGCCGGTCTGCCGGATCATGGATTACGGCAAGTACAAGTTTGAGCAGGAGAAAAAGGCCAAGGAGGCCAAGAAGAAGTCGCACCAGACCGAAGTCAAGGAGGTGAAGATGCGCTACAAGATCGACCTTCACGACTATCAGGTCCGCATCGGTCAGGCGGTGCGCTTCCTCAAGTCCGGCGACAAGGTGAAGTGCACGGTGATCTTCCGGGGCCGGGAGATCCAGCACACGGCCCTGGCCGAGCAGCTGCTTTACCGCATGGCCAAGGACCTCGAGGAGAACGCCGAGATCCAGCAGCCCCCCAAGCGGGAAGGCCGCAACATGATCATGTTCCTGAGCCCGCGCAAGCAGGCGGCCGGAAAGCCGGCGACCGCCGCGGCCGGCTGATCACCTGTCCGGCCCCAACTGACGCTCGAACGTCTCCAGCAGCAGCGACCAGCCGGCCGCCGCCGCAGCGGGGTGATGGTCAGAGCGGGCCGTGCACATGAAGCCGTGGCCCCCCTCCAGCACCACCAGCCGGTGGAGCCGCGGGGCGGCATTGGCCGCGGCCAGGGCCGTTTCAATCGCCGCCACGTCAGACGACGGGATCAGGGGATCCTCCCGGCCGCAGATGCACAGCAGGGTGCCGCCAATGGTCGGCACCAGCTCCAGGCTGGGGGGACCACCGCCGGGGCGGCCCGCCGCCACGCCGGCGCCGTGGAAATCCACCGTGGCGGCCACCGCCGGCAGGCTGGCCGCGAGCAGGGCGACGTGGCCGCCGAAACAGAAGCCCACGCAGCCCAGGCCTGGGGCCGCGGCCGTGGGGGGCAACTGCTGCTGGAGCCAGTCGGCGGCCAGGCCCACATCGGCGAGCAGCTGGTCGGTGCGGGTGCGCTCCTTGTGGCTGCGCCCCAGGGCCAGGTCATCGGGGCCGTAGCCCAGCTCCAGATCGGGGGCGGTGCGGGCGAACAGGGGCACCGCCAGCGCCGCGTACCCCGCCGCCGCCAGCCGCTCCGTCACGCCCCGGATCCAGCCGTTGAGGCCGAACACCTCCGGCAGCACCAGCACCCCGGCCCGGGGCGGCCCGTCGGCGGGCCGGGCCCACCAGCAGCGCAGGGGAACCTGCCCCGGCCCCAGGGGGTCGAGGGTCTGCCAGGAGGCCTCGCAGGTGGAGAGGGACAAACCGGCACAGGGCAACCGGCACATGGTCGTATGCCAACGGGGGAATTGTCACGGGGGCCAAAGCTCCTTAGGGTGGCGGCCAAGGACCCCTTGGCCACACCGGCGTGCGTTTTCACATTCAGCAGGAGAGCGACATCCCGGCGTCGACCCAGCTGTACAACCAGATCTGCTTCGCCATCGCCGCCCGGCACTACCCACCGGGCCACCGGCTGCCGAGCACGCGCCAGCTGGCCATGCAGACCGGCCTGCACCGCAACACGATCAGCAAGGTCTACCGCCAGCTCGAGACCGACGGCGTGGTGGAGGCGATGGCCGGGTCGGGGATCTATGTGCGCGACCAGCAGAACCCGCGCGAGATCAAGCCGCCGCCGGGCCTGCGCAGCAAGGCCCTCCCCGACATCGACCGGGAGGTGCGCCAGAGCGTCGATGGCCTGCTCAACGCCGGCTGCACCCTGCAGCAGGCGCGGGAGCTGCTCACCCGCGAGATCGACTGGCGGCTGCGCTGCGGCGCCCGGGTGCTGGTGAGCACCTCCCGCGAGGACATCGGCGCCTCGATCCTGATCGCCGAGGAGCTCAAGCCCAGCCTGGAGGTGCCCGTCGAGGTGGTGCCGATCGAGGAGCTGGAGTCGGTGCTGGAGACCTCCAGCAAGGGCACGGTGGTCACCAGCCGCTACTTCCTGCAGGAGGTGGAGCAGATCGCCAAGGTGCACGGGGTGCGGGCCGTGCCGGTCGACCTCAACGACTTCGGCCACGAACTGGGCATGCTCAAGGAGCTGCGCCCCGGCAGCTGCGTGGGCCTGGTGAGCATCAGCCCGGGGATCCTGCGGGCCGCCGAGGTGATCCTGCACAGCATGCGGGGCAACGAGCTGCTGGTGATGACGGCCAACCCCGACACCAGCAGCCGTCTGCTGGCCCTGCTGCGGGCCTCCAGCCACGTGATCTGCGACAAGCCCAGCCTGCCCCTGGTGGAGCAGACCCTGCGCCAGAACCGAGCCCAGCTGATGCGCCTGCCCATGGTGCACTGTGCGCAGAGCTACCTTGGCAGCGCCACCATTGACCAACTGCGCAAGGAGATCGGCCTCCTGGCGGCCTGACGGCGGGAATCCATGCTCGATGCACTCCGGGCCGACCTGGCCATCATCCGGCAAAGGGATCCCGCCGCCCGGGGCACCCTGGAGATCCTCCTCTGCTACCCGGGCTTCCACGCCCTTGAGCTGCACCGGGTCAGCCACCGCCTCTGGCGTCTGGGGCTTCCCCTGCTGCCGCGGATGCTGAGCCAGCTGGGCCGGCTGCTCACCGGCGTGGAGATCCACCCGGGGGCCCGGATCGGCCGTGGGGTGTTCATCGACCACGGCATGGGCGTGGTCATCGGCGAGACCAGCGTCATCGGCGACAACTGCCTGCTCTACCAGGGGGTGACCCTCGGGGGCACGGGCAAGGAGCACGGCAAGCGCCACCCCACCCTGATGGACAACGTGGTGGTGGGGGCAGGGGCCAAGGTGCTCGGCGCGATCACCGTGGGCACCAACACCCGCATCGGCGCCGGCTCGGTGCTGCTGCGCAACGTGGGGGCCGACAGCACCGTGGTGGGCATTCCGGGTCGGGTGATCCACCAGGCCGGTGCCCGCATCGATCCCCTGGCCCACTCCGCCCTGCCGGATGCGGAGGCCTCGGTGATCCGCAACCTGATGGAGCGGATCGACAGCCTGGAGAACGACGTCAACCGGTTGCAGGCCTGCCTGCAGGAGGTGGCCGCCGGCAGGCCCCTGAAGGAGCCCTGCAGCGGCACGGCCCAGAACCTGCGCGACCGGGAGATCCTCGAGTTCCTGGGTGACAACCCAGAGATCCAGAACTGAAGCCGCGGAGCGCCTTCAGAACACGGCCACTTTGACGTCGGTTTGGGAGAAGTCGTCGCCCTTGAACAACAGGGGCCGATCCACAGCCATGGCCAGGCCGTAGCTGAAGCAATCCCCGAAGTTCAGGCCTGCTCGGTGGCGACCCTTGCCGTAGGACTGCCAACCGTGCAAGGCCCAGCGCAGATGGTTCGCATCAAAGCAGAGGTGTCCACCACCATCACACCGGCAACCCCTGATCGTCATAGAGCTCGTCCTGCAACTCCTTGCTGGTCACGCCCTCCGGCCACGGAATCTGGCGAAATCGCTGCAACAGTTCCTGAAGCCGGGCATGCCGAGCCGCGACCGCACTGGCCATCTCTTCCTCCCCGTGCTGGCTGCGCTCAAGCTCGGCGCTGAGGGCTTGTCGCACCGCGTTGGTCACGGTGGTGGACCGGCGGGCAGCCAACTCGCGTGCCATGGCATGCACCTCAGGATCCTTGATGTTCATGCCCATGGCGCCGCCAGGGTAGAAGAGATAGAAATTCTACCCTTGCTGACCTTCAGGCCGTGACGGCCTGCGGCACCTGGGGCTGGAACATGAACATCGAATAGATCACGTTGCGGCGCATCTGGGTCATCATCTCCAGGAACATGTCGTAGCCCTCGTTCTTGTATTCGATCAGGGGATCCTTCTGGCCGTAGCCCCGCAGGCCCACCGATTCCCGCAGGGCCTCCATGGCCTGCAGGTGCTCGCGCCAGAGGGTGTCGATCTGCTGAAGGATGAAGAAGCGCTCCGCCTCCCGCATCAGGCCCGGCCGCATCTGCTCGATCTGCCCCTCCTTGATGTCGTAGGCATTGCGCATCTGCTCCTGCAGGAAGGCCTTGAGCTCCTCCATCGAAAGGCCGCTCACCTGGTCGGGGGACAGATCCGCCAGCAGGTAGATGAACTCCTTGACCTTCTCCACCAGGCGGGTGAGATCCCACTCCTCGGGCGGCAGATCCGGGTTCACGTAGGCCTCGACGATGTCGTCGATGGTGCGCTCGCCGTAGCCGATCACCTGCTGCTTGAGCTCCCTTCCCTCCAGCACCCGACGCCGCTCGGTGTACACCGCCTTGCGCTGGTTGTTCATCACCTCGTCGTACTCGAACACCTGCTTGCGCATGTCGTAGTAGTACGTCTCCACCTTCTTCTGGGCCCCCTCCAGGGAGCGGGTGAGCATGCCCGATTCGATCGGCATGTCCTCCTCGACCCGGAAGGCGTTCATCAGGCCCGCCACCCGGTCGCCGCCGAAGATGCGCAGCAGGTTGTCCTCCAGGGAGAGGAAGAAGCGGGTGCTGCCCGGGTCACCCTGGCGGCCGGCCCGACCCCGCAGCTGGTTGTCGACGCGACGCGATTCGTGGCGTTCAGTGCCGATCACGTGCAGGCCACCGGCGGTGCGGACCTGGGCCTCCTCCTGCTTCACCACCACGTCGTACTCGGCCCGCACCTGGGCGATCAGTTCCCGCAGCCGCTGGATCTGGGGATCGTCGGTGGGGGCCTTCTCGGCCGCCTGGGCGATGCGGTCCTCGAGCTCCAGCACTGTCAGGGTGCGGTCGCCCCAGGCGGCCACCAGCTCGCGGGAGAAGCCGGAGAGGGCCTTTTCCGTGTCTTCGGAGAGGCTGCAGGGATAGAGATTGCCGATGGCCCGGGCCTCACTGGCCGGCCTGGAGCTGGGGGCGACGGCGCCGCCAAAGCCGGCGGGGGCCTCGGTGGAGCGCTGCAGGGGCACAGGGGGACGGTGCCCCTCCTCAGGACGCACCAGCCGCGGCAGCAGCACTTCCCGCAGCTTGAGGCGGGCCATGTAGTCGCTGTTGCCCCCCAGGATGATGTCGGTGCCGCGGCCGGCCATGTTGGTGGCGATGGTGACGGCACCGGCCCGGCCCGCCTGAGCGACGATCTCGGCTTCCCGCTCCACGTTCTCCGGCTTGGCGTTGAGGAGGTTGTGGGGGATGTCCTGCTCCTGGAGCAGGGTGGAGAGATGTTCCGACTTCTCAACGCTGGTGGTGCCAACCAGCACGGGACGGCCGCTCTTGTGCACCTGGGCGGTCTCGGCGGCCACGGCCTGCCATTTGGCCGTCTCGGTCTTGTAGACCTGATCGGGCCAGTCGGCGCGGGAGCGGACCCGGTTGGTAGGCACCACGGCCACTTCCAGCTTGTAGGTCTTCTCGAACTCGACTTCCTCGGTCTTGGCGGTGCCGGTCATGCCGGCCAGGCGGGGGTAGAGCAGGAAGAAGTTCTGGTAGGTGATGCTGGCCAGCGTCTGGGTCTCGGGCTGGATCGGCAGGGCCTCCTTGGCCTCGATCGCCTGGTGCAGGCCGTCGCTCCAGCGGCGCCCGGGCATCACCCGGCCGGTGAACTCGTCGACAATCACCGCCTCGGCGTCGCGCACGATGTAGTTGACGTCCTTGACGAACAGTTCCTTGGCCTTGAGGGCGTTGTTGATGAAGTGGGCCCAGGGATCCTGGGGGTTGAAGAGGTCCTGGACGCCGAGCAGCTGTTCGGCCTTCTGGTAGCCCTCGTCGGTGAGGGTGACGTTGCGCTGCTTCTCATCGACCTCGTAGTCGCCCTCGGGATCGATGCCGTCCTTGCCCATCTCGGCGGCGCGCTCCAGCTCCGCGGCGATCCGGGCCGCCTGCATGTACTTCTCCTGGGGCCGCTCGATCTGGCCGGAGATGATCAGGGGGGTGCGGGCCTCGTCAACGAGGATCGAATCCACCTCGTCGATGATGCAGTACTGGAACTCGCGCTGCACCACCTCGGCGATGTCACTCGCCATGTTGTCGCGCAGGTAGTCGAAGCCCAGCTCGGAGTTGGTGGCGTAGGTGATGTCGCAGTCGTAGTTGCGGCGCCGCTCCGGCGGGCTCATGTCCTGCTGGATCAGGCCGACGCTCAGCCCCAGGAAGCGGTGGATCTGGCCCATCCACTCGGCATCGCGGCGCGCCAGGTAGTCGTTGACCGTGACCACGTGGACCCCGCGGCCGGTGAGGGCGTTGAGGTAGGCCGGCAGGGTGGCCACCAGGGTCTTGCCCTCGCCGGTCTTCATCTCGGCGATCTGGCCGTTGTGCAGCACCATGCCGCCGATCAGCTGCACGTCGAAGTGGCGCATGCCCAGCACCCGCTTGCCGGCCTCCCGCACCACGGCGAAGGCCTGGGGCAGCAGCTCATCGAGCAGGGCCTTGCGCCGGGCCGCCGTCTCGGGCTTCTCCAGCTTCTGGCGGAACTCGGCCGTCAGGCCCCTCAGCTCCTCGTCACTGAGGGGCTCGATCTCCTCCTCCAGCAGATTGATGTCGGACACCAACGGCTGGTAACGCTTCAGCTTGCGGGCATTGGGATCACCCAGCAGCAGCTTGAGCATGGAAAGGACCTGTCCGTAGTTGCTTACCCTACCATCGCAAAACCATGGCCGAGAGCGAAGAATCGTGCTGCTGCAAGGGTTCTCGGCGTCTCCTTCGCCGGAGATCCGCACCTGGGCGGCCCACGGAGCAGGATTCGCAGCTGATGCGCCCCACCCCGGTCCGTTGAGCAGAGCCGCCCCCAGGCCCGAGCCCCCCTCCGTTGGCCCGATCCGGCTGGTCCGCCACGGCCGGCTGCGCCTGCGCCTGCGCTGGCGGCTGGCGGCCCTCGGCGACCTGCTCGATGGCCACAGCTTCTGGGCCACCGGACGCCGACCCTGGCAGCTGGGGCGGATGCTCAGCGGCAGCCAGGTGGTGGTGAGCGCCTGGCAAGCGGGCACCTTGGTGGGCTTCGGCCGTGCCACGAGTGACGGGGTGTTCCGCGCCGTGCTCTGGGACGTGGTGGTGGCCGAGGACCAACAGGGCCGGGGGGTGGGCCGGCGGATCGTCGAGACGCTGCTGGCCAGCCAGCAGGTAGCGGCGGCCGAGCGGGTCTACCTGATGACCACCACGGGGGAGGGCTTCTACGAGAAGCTGGGTTTCAGCCGGGTGGACAGCCAGCGGCTGATGCTGAGACAGCGGTAGGGGGGAAGGTAAGTGAACCCTATCGCTTGAGCGTGGGCGATCCTCCAGGCCACGGCAAAGACGCAGTGCGGCAGGTCGAGAGGCGGCCTGGAGGAAGACAGCGGAGGTGTAACTTGGGGACGCCGTCGTCAGTGCGAGAGCGTCGAGGAAGGTCAGGATGGATGGGCAGACCAGTACGGCAAGGATCGATGCCCTCCGACGGAAACCACGAACCCTTCTTCACCATGACAGCCTAGTGATGCTGGAGACCGGACAAGAGCAGGAGACTTCATGGTGAAGATCCGTTTTCCCGCTTCCATCTGGCAGCATCGCGAACTCATCTGGAGACTCAGTGAACGGGAGATCAAGGGTCGCTACAGAGGTTCCATCCTGGGGTTGAGCTGGAGCTTCGTGCAGCCCCTCACCATGCTGGCCGTCTATACACTCGTCTTTTCCCAGGTGTTCAAGGCGCGTTGGGGTACGGGAGACGATCTTGGCCCCCTGGCCTTCGCCGTCAACCTGTTTGCCGGCCTGATCGTCTTCAATCTGTTCTCTGAATGCCTGAACCGAGCACCCGGGCTGGTATTGGCAAACCCAAACTACGTCAAAAAGGTTGTGTTTCCGTTGGAAGTTCTCGCACCCGTCGCCGCCGCGACCGCAGGCTTTCACGCCCTCACCAGCTTGCTGGTGCTGGTCATCTTTGAAATCGCAGCCTACGGCCGGATTCCCCTGAGCTTCCTGTGGCTACCAGTCGTGTGGACACCCTTTCTGCTGGGCACCTTGGCCATCACCTGGATTCTCTCGGCCCTTGGCGTCTTCGTGAGAGACATTGGCCAGCTTGTCGGCGTGGCTGTGAGCATGCTGATGTTTCTCAGTCCGATCTTCTTTCCGTTGTCAGCAATGCCGGCGCGCTGGCTGCCCATCCTGGGCTTGAATCCATTGGCGCATGTCATTGAAGAGACGCGGGCGGTCACCGTTCTCGGCCATGCGCCAAGCATGACCTACGTTCTGGCTGGCATAACAGCCACCCTGGTCATCTGCGAAATCTGCTATCGAGCCTTCCAGAGAGCCAAGCCCGCGTTCGCCGATGTCATCTGACGTGACACCTCCGAAGGCCAGCACCCACAATGATCACCATCCGATCATCGTCAGCGACCTTGGCAAGTGCTATCAGATCTATGCCAAACCGACGGACAGACTCAAACAAGCACTTTGGCGCGGTCGTCGCAACTACTATCGCGAGTTCTGGGCTCTACGAAATGTCAACCTAGAGGTCAGGAGGGGTGAGACCCTCGCCATCATCGGCAGGAATGGGAGTGGGAAAAGCACACTGCTACAGATGATTTGCGGCACACTGGCACCCACAGAAGGGAGCATCCGAACAAGCGGCACCATTGCCGCACTTCTGGAGTTGGGTAGTGGCTTCAACCCGGAGTTCACTGGTATCGAGAATGTTTTTCTCAATGCCTCCTTGCTGGGGCTAACACAGGAGCAAACCAGTGCAAGACTCGATGACATTCAAGCCTTTGCCGACATCGGAGATTTTGTCCACCAGCCGGTAAAGACCTACTCCAGCGGCATGCTCGTCAGGCTGGCCTTCGCGGTGGTCGCCCATGTGGATCCATCCGTACTGATCGTCGACGAAGCACTCAGCGTTGGGGATGCCGTGTTTGGCCAGCGTTGCATGCGGTTTATCCGCCGTTTCACCGAGAAAGGAACACTCCTGTTTGTCAGCCATGATCTCAATGCTGTCTCCAGTCTCTGTGAACGAGCCATCTGGATTGACTCTGGTCGTGTCCAGATGGATGCCGATACTGCGCCCATCATCACGGCCTACACGAGAAGCTGCCATGAAGCCTCCAATGCCGAGATTGACTTGGCAGACAGGCTCACAGATGTGCATTCGTTTGCTCATGGCGCGAGCAGTGAAAACGCAAGTTCTGGGCTAACAACGGAGCATAAAAGCAAGACCATCATCATTCAGAGGGACGGCGCCAGCACTCAAGGAAGTGATCCTGGTGAAGATATACAGGCAGGCATGGCGGACTGGGATGCCGAAAGAGACTATGGGGATGGCAGGGCAACCATCATCAATGTAGTGATGCGCGACAAGAATGGAGTCATCACCACAACCCCGAAATGTGGCGAGTCAATAAAGCTGGAAATCTCGGTTCGGTCCAACGCCTTTGTCGAGAGGTTCCTCGTAGGATTTTTCGTTAGAGATCGGACAGGGCAGATTGTCTTCGCAGAAAGTACGGCTGACCGAGAGTCCCTTGCCGTAGAAGGCAATAAGATAGTCGCCGTTTCCTTTGAGTTCGTGATGCCATTTCTTCGGGCAGAGAGCTATAGCCTCTCCACAGCTGTCAGCAACGGTGAAATGGCAGGTTACAAAGTTCTGCATTTCAAGCCAGACACTCTATTCTTCCAGCCAATGCTTGGCCGTGTCCAGGTTAGTGGTGTGTTTGCACTCACAAAGGTGGGCATTGAGCTGGACGTCCAAGACAATCAGTAGAATGAGCCAGGAGAACACATGACCGCTCGTCATGACGCTATCCCAGCGCACCCGATGAAGGTCTCCGCCAGTGGGAGCAGCGGTGAGCCGGCGAACAGGCCGCTTATCTCTTACATCACAGTCAGCTACAACTCCGCCGAGAGCATAGAGAAGACCATCACAAGCATCGCCGGCTGCAAACCCCTCTTTGCTTGCGAGCACATCATCATAGATGGCAATTCCAACGACGGTACGGAACAGATCTTGAGCCGACACTCACCAGCCATTGATCAACTGGTCAGGGAAGCTGATGATGGTATCTATGATGCAATGAACAAAGGAATACGGCTTGCAAGGGGCGACTACATCTGTTTTGTGAATGCCGATGACCGAATCATCCCCAAAGGCGCCTACAAGATCGCGAAGATGTTGGCTGGGAGCCTTCGTCGACGCGAGATCGTGGCTTCAGCCGCGCTCGCGGTTGAAGCCAAGACCGAGACTCTCTGGGTACCTTCAGCACCGGACAGCTTTCTGGTCTTTCGATGCCCAAATCTGTGTCACAATGGCATCTATGCTCACCGCTCAGTCTTCCAGAGAGTCGGAGGTTTTGACTCGAGCCTTCAGATCGCAGCTGACTCTGATTGGATCATTCGAGCCATCAGAGGTGGAGCCAGACTGAAGACCGTTAGCACTCCAACGGTGTACTATTCGATCGGCGGGATGTCTAGCGACCTCAGCACTCACGCGAACGAAATGCTGCGGATTGCCGAAAAGGCCTATCCCTTACTCCAGCCAGAGATCATCAAGTCTCTGTTCTACCACCTTTTTGCCTGGCAAGAACGTCGGTTCTTGTTCACTGAACACCCCTCCCATGACTTGGCGGATGCCATTAAGGAGGCGAATGGCTTCTACCCTGAGCTTTCCTACTGGAGATTTCATTTTAACAGGATCAATCGGAGCCTGGCTGCCAAAGCATACGGCAAGCTGAAGTTCTCGATTTGGCCAGGAGATCAATGAAATGAAGATTGCCTATTGCGACCATTCATATCATCAAAAGACCAGGTCTACGCTCTTTCTGCCGGAGCTGCTCCTGCAAAGCGGACACACGGTGGACTATTTCTGGGATTCTGGCTGGGAAGGGGGTTCCCGTGTCGGGTTCAAGGAGCTCGAAAGATATGATGCCGTTGTCATCTTTCAGGCCATTCCCCATGGGCTGCCCGACTGCGTAGCAAAGTTTCATCCCAACGTGACGCTTATCCCAATGCTGGATCAGTTTGGGATTGCCAAAGGACCCCTATTTGACTTGAGCCGACTTTGGAGACCCTTCCATGGCTCCAAGGTCCTGAGCTTCTCCTCAGCCATTCATGCGATCGCGACCAGCAATGGAATTGCATCGATGCACTGTCAATACATGCCTCCGAGCACGGGTCGCAGTTTAAGAGTCCATCGGCACGATGCTAAAGACAGCCTTCGTGTCTTCTTCTGGGCAAGACGACCATCGGAGATCTCGATCGACATGGTTGGCAGGCTGTTGTGCGATCATCAGACCAATCTGAGCCTCCATGTCCACCTGTCCGCCGATCCTGGAGAGGTTGAAACAAGCGATGAGGATGTCCGCTCAACGTTTCCCGAGTGCCAGTCATTGACGATCAGCCGCTGGTTTGAAAGCAAGGAGGAGATCATGCGCATTATCCACGATTGCGACGTCTACATTGCCCCAAGACTGGAAGAAGGCATTGGCCAGTCCTTTCTTGAGGCACTCTCGGGAGGACTGTGTGTCGTGGCTCCAAACAATGGAACCATGAATGAATATCTTGTTGATGGTGTCAACGGGATGCTTTACAACCCTTGTGAGCCCAAGCCATTGCTGTTGACGAACATTGGAAGGATTCGCGAAAATGCGCATCAAACCGCAGAGCAGCTGGTCAAGAACTGGGAAAGCGATACAGGCCGGGTTGTGGAGTTCATCTGTAAACCCTCTTCAACATGCTATGAAGAGCAACACATCTACCATGGAATCCAGAAGGAAACCTCGGGTGCAGTCCCCTTTCAGCTCAAGCGGCAACTGAAACGTTTCCTTCAGAAGGTTCGCAGGTAATGCACCCCATAGCATTCAATAGCGACGGTCAGACAGGCTGCCATACCTTTTACACAAGAGTTTCATCATACATCCTCTGCACAATTTCAGCCAACGTCACTTCGGCCTGCCAGCTTAGATCCACAGCGATGAGGCTGGGATCCATCGCCGAGTACTTCAGATCACTGGGTCTGAGGAAATTGGCATCACTGATGAGATTCGTCCCGGGCTCAAGGTCTGCCGCCACAAAGGCCAGGCGGACAAACTCACGCAGAGAATTCGTCTGCCCGGACGCGATCAGATAATCCTTCGCTACCGGCGCCTGCAACATTTTGTGCATCGCGACGACATATTCAGGAGCCCAGCCCCAGTCACGCCAGATATCGAGATTTCCAAGCCGTAACCCTTGGGTCTCGCCGCGCTTGATACTACGGACTCCTTCAATGATCTTCTGGGTCACAAACCGATGGGGACGGAGGGGGGACTCATGGTTGGCCAGAATACCGGTGCAGCAGAAAATGCCATAGGCCTCGCGATAATTCGCGACCTGCCAGTAGGCCGTGCTCTTGGCTACGGCGTAGGGACTGCGTGGATGGAAAGCGGTCGCCTCGGTGGCGGGTTGCTTCTGCGTATCGCCAAAACATTCCGAACTGCCGGCACTGAACATGCGGGTAGGGGCACCGAGGTATCGCAGAACCTCGAGGAAGTTCAGCGTGCCGCTGGCGATCGATTCCATGCATTCGACCGGCTGTTCGAAGGAAAGTCCAACACTTGTCTGCCCAGCCAGGTTGTACAGCTCAGCCGGCTCAATGGACGAGAGGGCCTTCAGGACACTGCGGAAGTCATTCGGCGCGAGCGAGATGAGCTCCACGTCCTCGCGGATGCCAAGCCTGCTCAGACGACTGGTATCACTGCTCTGGGCATCCCGACTGCTGCCAACCACGCGGTACCCGGCATGGAGGAGATGGCGTGCCAGATAGGCGCCATCCTGACCCGTGATGCCGGCGATGAGGGCAGTTCGTGTCAATGGGAAGAAGTCAGCAGAGGGATTTGTGGCGTGCCGAGCTGATGGCGCTGCGGGCTTAAAAGGCAGGAAGTCTCAAAAAACCAGCGAAGTGCATGCACAGAAAACAGCTCAGGACGGTGGGGACCACCTGAGGGCGCTACATGGGAACCACGCCAAACCGACGGAACAGACGCTGCAACGGCCGATGAGTGTTCAAGTAACGAAAGACCCATGGATAAGCTTTCATTCTGAATGTACTGCGGCCAACCCGAACCGATTCCAGAGCAACTCCCAGAACACGGTCGTCGCCGGCGATCTGAAATCCCGGGGCGGAGAAGCGCAGTGTCAACGTCCTGCAACCCCCCAGAGGCGGAAGCCGAACGACACGATCCCATGGGCTTCCCCCAACTACAGAGCCACCGAGGATATGGATGTCGTTGGCAAAGACATCCAGTCGGCTTCCCCCCTCCGGGGCAATATCCCAGGTCAGTACCCTCAGCCACAGCGGCGGCTTCGCTGGATCAATACGTAGGGACAAAGTGGCCGTATCCGCTGTCCAGCGCAGGGGTCGGCCGTTGAGACCCTCCAACAACCCGAGGCCCTCCGAGTGGATCCAGTAGTAACTGCTTGCACCGACCTCAACAACGCGGCCGCGCACCGTAGGAGTTCCGCGTGGCAGCAGGAAAGACCAGGAACGAAAACGCCTGGGCAAGGCCTTTGCTGAGGCGGCCTGCTCAATGAGCGAAGGCCATGCAGATCGCGTTCTGGTGAGGTTGCGGGTACGTATCTCGTCCATGAGGCGCGACAAGGCTACGAGCTCCTGAGGGGAATCAAGCAGAGAGGCGGCCAGTTCAGCAGCACCTTGGGGATCATCAAGGGTGAAAAGGGGAATCCCATCAGCACCTGGGACCCCACTCAACGACTCAGCTGTGGCCAGCAGGGGCGTGGCATGGGCGAGCGCCTGGAGAATCTTGATCTTTGATCCAAAGCTATTCTCGATCGGCGCAATGAAAAGTCCGCATGAGGTAAATCGACGAAGCACCTCATCGGCGGTGGACCGTCCGAGAAGGTCAACATTGGGCTGCAGCCACGCCTGTGGAACGTCGGCCGAATCGGCCCCGATGATGGCGAGACGCACCCAGGGAGCGCAGGAGGCAAGAGCAGGGGCTAGGGACTGGCACAACCACTGCACGGCAGAATAGTTTGGGTAGTGGGAAATGTCACCAACGAAGAAGATGCTGGCACCGCCACCATGCCGCCACTTCCTGGCATGCTCCTGGAGTATGGGCTCAATCACACTGGTTCGAGAAGCCTGAAGACGGTTGCGCGGGATGTCCGGCGAGCTCAACACGACGATGTAGTCGGACTTGGACAGAACCTCGCTTTCGAAGCGGCCAAGGCGCCATTCCGCCAATAGGCTATCGCTGGCCATGGCCGGCAAACGGCCAAGCCTTCGTTGATCACTGTAGAATTCCTGCTCGCGATTCGAGGTGATCGTTACAATCGGCACACCGCAATGGAATGCGGAGGGCATAAAGAGTGCCGTGAACAGATACTCGATTACAATAACATCAGGCCGAATATCTTCTGCAATCTCACGAAAACGTTGGTCAACGAGCCAGTTTTCAGCAGCCTGTCGCTCGAGGCTGAAGGGATGCCTGCTGATCGTAGGCATCCCGGGAAATACCTCTCCTGGTGGCTGGAGATCCAGGGGATGGAACACCGCACCAACCGAAGTGGAAAAGTCCCGTCCTTCGCCCTGTCGTCGTGCATCCTGGGCAAAGACGTGGGTTTCAGTGTGCTCCGTGGCGGCGAGGCTGCGTAGATGCTCGCAGAACACAATGCCGCCACCAAGTGATCGATCCAACGGCCCCATGGCGACAATAAGGATCACCCGGTGGCTGCGCCCGGACTTTGGTGCTATCGAACTGGCTGGTTCAGCCTGACCATCAGCCATCGCCTTCGCTGAAAACAACTGAGGTGTGTCCTCCATTCCATGCATGGGCGAAAGCTCCTCAGCTGGATGACATATTACAACATGGCCAAGTTCGCCATTGCCAGCATCGGCAATCGACGTAGAAGCGCCATGGGCCCTCAGCGCGGCCAGCTCGCCAAGCGGCGATTCAGGCTCCAGCTCATCATGGCGCTAGGCGTAGGGGACATTGGCAGGTACATGGAAAAGCGCAAAGAGATGGGCGCTCTTCTCAGGAACCCAAAAGTCACTGATGCTATCAGAATAGGCAAGAGATAGCGATGCTGCTGCAGCACGTCTTGCCAGCGGTTCATCATACGAGAGTTGGCGAAGAACTCGCCTCACTCAATCACAATGATCTGAGGACCGTGGCGCATCATTTCACTGCCACGATGGTGACATGCTCGGCATCGGTCTTAAAACACTGAATATGACGACCGGGCGAAAGCTTGACGAGAATGGCTGGCAGGGTTGAAAGACGAACCTTCTACTGCTTGATCTCCCCAGCACACTCATCCACCAGGTCGGGCACTGAATTGAAGACAGAAGATGGAGCTGGGTTGCCTGAATGCACCCGGATAGTCGTCTCACCATCACATTCGGCGTCGGCAAGTATGCGGTTGATGTCGCGGAGGCGGTCGGCTCGGAGCGGGATGGGCCTTCACCTGGTTCGACCTTATGGGGATCAACGCAGCAAGCTATAGGATCATGATTCCACCTGTGGCGGGCTTGCCGTAGCGGATGCTCCACGTTGAAATCGCAAATCGCTTCTCAAGCCCGGGCCGTCGCGCATCGTAGAGCGCACGATTCGATCACTGATAACATCGACAGCGCGTGAAAGAGCCTTGCCACTCGATCAGAAGGAGGCATCGCCAAGGCTCGCACAAGTCTGCCGGGCTGATGGAAGCGGGACTCAGGTGAAGGACCATCCTGGATCAACCCATGCAGCCGAAGCGTCCAAGTTGTTTAGTACCTCGAGATTATTTCGGATGACAATGGGGCGTGAGGTCGTCAGAGATGTGGTACGACCCAACAGCCCCAGACCTCACACCCCGTGAATACCACCCCAATGCACACCTGACACCGATCGAACGAGAACGCCTGATCCGCCAGCACCTCAATGAGTGCAGGAGCCTCGTTCAGCTGGCTATCAAGATCGTGATCAATGAACGAGCGGCCCGAAAGAGGCTGACGCGATTCCGATGATGCAGTGTGACTGCCATGGCGATGCTGAGGAAGCAACGGCGTGTCAAGCGGCATCCTGAATTGGTGCTTTGGCGACACGAAAACTGGCCCCCTCCCCAATGAACCCACCAAGGCCAGCGCAGAGCCTCAGGTGCTGTCATCTCTGGAACAGAGCTCCAGGGATGCTGCATGGGTGAACCAAGAAGTCGTCCAGGCGCTCCGAGGCCTCAGCACAGCCGGATGGGGCCGGCGGCGGATTGCCAAGGAGTGGGTTGCTTCTTTAAGCCGGCCGCATGTGCAGCCGGCAAGGCGGTTGGGATGTCTTCGGCAAGCCAGGCTGGATCGGCGTGCTCGCTGGTCCATGCGACTGGAGCTGGGAGCGGCTGCTCACCCACAACGGCAATGCTGGGGTAGTGCGCCAGGAGCTGGCCAGCGAGAAAGGAGACGCCGTGTCACTCCGCACTATGCAACGTGCGGTGGAGCGTGCGTGGAGCCCTGGCGGCAGGGGGTGCTGCGGCCTGGCAACGGTGCGGTTTGAAGCGCCGGCGGGCAAGCAGTTGCAGGCGGATATCGGTGAGAGCTAGCCCCGCATGGAGGGTGGAAGGGCCAGGTGGGCTTTGCTTCGGGACGCCAGCCCAGGTGGCGCTATCCCCACCTCCATGCCCTGACGGGGTGATCGCTCGAGGGGAGCCGCCCAAGGAATTGACGCGAGTCACCTGCATAGTTGACACTTGGCACCCCGGCGGGTTTAAATAAATGAGATTAGTTTTAACAATCAAAATATGCCCGCTGAGCATGATGTAGACCGGATTGTGCGAGAGGAGTTTTTCCCTGGCGATGCAACCGGTGTTCTCGTTGAAGTGGGTGCCGCCAGGCCGGATTATTTGTCGATCAGCGCGAGCTTTCGTGAGCTGGGATGGAAGATTATTGCCATCGAACCTAACCCTGAGTTTTGCGCAGCGCATCGCGCGCTTGGCCATGACATTCTTCAATACGCAGCAAGCGATTCCGAGGAGGATGATGCCAGTTTCTTTGTCGTGAATTCAAATGGCGCCGACTACATGGGCGGTGACGTCTCGTTTGAAAGCTTCTCTAGCCTAGGCATCAGAGGAAAGTATAATGAACTCCACGAGACCGTGAAAGAAACAACCGATATCAAGACAATCCCAGTCAAGGTACGCAAGCTTGATACCATCCTTGCTACCCACGAGCCGGATCTGAAAAAGATCGACATACTTGCTATTGACGTTGAGGGATGGGAGCTTAACGTCATGCGCGGGCTGACCTTGAATCGTTACCGCCCCAAAGTCATTATCTTAGAAAGCCTGTTCGAAGACCCCGAATACATATCGTACATGAATGCTCGGGGCTACAAACGTTGGCTCCGACTTGATCCCAACGACGTTTATGTCAGGGAAGAGCCCTTTTGGCGGAATTGGAAGTGGCCTCGACGAGTAGCGAAGCCGGTCTCGTCCCCGCGCCAACGCGTTCACTCCCTTCTGATGCGCCTCGACACGAGCGAGGGAATCCAGAATGGTATAGCAAGCGGCTCCTATGAACCCATACAAACAGAGTGGGCGCGAGAATGCCTCTCTGAAGGAGACCGGTTTGTTGACATTGGGGCTAACTTCGGTTGGTACACAATGCTTGCCTCAAGCATCGTTGGGCCGAATGGGCACATCTTTGCCTTTGAACCGAGCCCCGTTGCGGCAAGCGTCATTGCTGATGCAATTACTGAAAACGCGCTGAAGAATGTAACTTTGGTTCGCGCCGCAGTCGGAGACAGCGTCGGACATGAGCAAATCTACATGCCCGTGAACGATATCGTTCATTCCCCAAGTGTCTTCCAGTCGGACCCCAGTTTTACGCCCTTGCAGGTGCCCTTGGTCACACTGGATGGCTATACGCCCTTGGCGGATGGTCGCCCGATCGATCTCATGAAGATCGATATCGAGGGTTACGAGCCCAACGCCCTGCGGGGCATGCGCAGATTGGCACAAAAGGGAATGATTAAGAACCTCTTTTGCGAGTTCAATTCTGGCTGGCTGAAACGCAACGCCACAACTCCAGTTCAGTTGTTCGACCAAATTTTATCGTACGGCTTTCGAGTGCATCAGAAAACAAGTCTTCAAGTGTATAAGGAAAACAATGGCGATCCCTATGAACTGCAGGACATATGGTTTAAGTGGGGTCATTAATGGGTTTGGTATCTCACCTGGTTTTTCGTGGAAGAAGGCTCAGCGCCGACAGTCACTGAGCACAGTGGTCTTGAAACTGGCGACTAAAGTCCGGTACTTCATTGGATCTGCCCGAGCACCGAAGCGACTCCCCCATGGCGGTCCTTCCCCATCTCGCGCCTTCCGTTCCGGCTGCGCTTGGCCCAAGGACGCAGCTTGTCGGGATGAGTTTACGGAAGCACATATCAGCAAGTAGCCGCTTACATGGATTGGAAAGATTTCCAACGGCCCGCAACAGTTCCATCTGGCCATCTATAGACTTACACGCGGAGAGTTCGCGATTAAGTCTTCAGTTGCCTCATGCCTGTCGCACCAACGATCGCGACGCGACTTCCAACACATATCATGGAGATAGTACAGTTCGTACGAATGACAAGTCGACTTCGCACAAGCCCAATGGCAGGCACTATCCAACAAGCTTCTGACAGGGAATCGCAACCAGCTCGCCACTCTAGGTCAACACCCCTGAGGGCCAAAAGCAAAGTCCGATCAGCATTCCGAGATCGCACCCGGAGACCGGACCAGCGCGTCGGCGACCCACCGTATGGCCCAGCCCTCAGCCATCCGGACGCTATCGTGGTGTGGTCGTCGACCGCCGACACGCGTCTCTGAACTGTCATCCCACCTCCATAACCGATCTGGTCAAGCTGATGGTCTTCTCTCCGGAAATAGAATCTGCCACGACATACGGAATGAGGGGCCTATTGGTAAATCACAAGGGCGAGCGCTGCGGAGTCTATCAATTCGGCAAGCGACTTTTTCAGAGTCTACAATCATTCAAAGAAGTTGCCTGGTCATACGTGGAGTGCAGCAATGCACACGACTACATAGATGCTGTTAAATCCCATTCTCCTGATTTTGTTGTCATAAATCATGTTCCATTCACAATGCCCTGGCTTTCCGCGAGCGTAATTGCCGAAGCCAGTGTTCAGACATTCTCCATACTGCATGAGGCGTTTCAACGGGCGGCAGACACGCTGAGCGCTGCGCCGTTCGTTGGAGTTCTCTGCCCCGACCCGACGCTCGTCGCACGTAATCCGGCGGCTCTTCCTGTCCCACGCTTCATCCCCGAACCGCGTCCGGCTCAGCCAGCCAAAGCCGGCGTCTTCACGATCGGAAGCTTCGGATTCGCCTACGGCGAAAAGGGATTTACGCGGCTATGTGCCCTCGTGAATGAGCAATTCACCGAGGCGGTCATTCGGATCAATCTTCCGCCCCACGATCATGAGGAGATGGCTTCGCGAGAGCAGGCCGCGGCGGTGGTGGAAGAGTGCCGTCGAAACATCACCAAGCCTGGCATCGACCTGCAGATCACCCACGATTTCCACGACGACGAGCAACTGCTCGATTTCCTCGCCGGCAATTCCATCAACGCCTTCCTCTACGAAGGCGATGCCAGTCGGGGGATTTCTAGTTGTATCGACTACGCGCTCGCCTCAGGTCGACCCATCGCGGTTAGCGCATCCAGCATGTTTCGTCACATTCATGGGCTCAACCCGTCGGTGTGCGTCGAACACCGATCCCTGCGGGACATCGCCGAGGGCGGCGCCGAGGCCCTCGCGAGACTTCGAGATGCGTGGTCACCGCAGGCCGCAGGCGCAGCATGGAACAAGGCAATCCTCGAAGCGCTGGCCTCACGTGAGCTGTCGCGCAGCGTGCCGGACGGGCGTGGGTTCAACAAACGGCTTGATGACCGCTCGCGCAACGCCTACGGCACGGCGCTGGCCGAGATGCAGGCCCGGGTGCCAGAACTGCTCGAGCGCAAGATCCCGGAGGCGAACATTCAGCAGGCCTTCGGCCTCGACACAGCCATTCGCTTGGCTCGCCGCTATACAACGCCGCGAATCCTCGCGGTCGGCGCCTACGAGGACACCACTGTTGCGACGCTCAAGGCCTTGGGTTACATCGTTGAGGAGGTGGACCCGCTCGTCAACGGGCTCGATCTAGCCGGTTTCTACGCATCGAACCAGGGCGTGCCGGGATCCTTCGACATGGTCGTCTGCATCTCCGTCCTGGAGCATGTGGAGGATGACGAGACCTTCATGCGCATGGTGGCCGACCTGCTCGCGCCCGATGGGGTGGCGGTCTTCACGGTGGATTTCTCCAACCTCTATCCCGAACATGGTCGGAAGCCCAGCGTGGATTACCTGCTCTATACCTCCCATGATCTGGGGCAACGCCTGATGGCAGCGATGCCCGATTGCGCGCTGCTCGACCCTCCTGACTGGGACGACGGTGAGGACGACTTCCTGTTGGGGGACGTGCGCTACGCCTTCGCCTCCTGGGTGTTCCGCAAGCTGCCGGCCGACCAACTCCGCCACGTGCTGCCAGATCGGATCGCGGCGGGGGCGCCGTGGAAGGCGGCGCTGGCGGGGCGCGGCCTCTCGACAGGCCAGGACCACGTCGCGGATTTCTCGCCGGAGGGCGTCATAGAGGAGGACACGTCCTCCGTCCCCGCTCCCGCCATGTCCGACGATGAGTGGAAGAGAGAGCTTTGCTCGCATCTGCGGATGGAGGAGGGCCCTCAGGCGCTAAAGGCGGTGCTTCCACTGGCGCGGTTGATCCGTCGCCTATCGAACACAGTCAGGTAGTGCTCTTGTCAAGTCCATGATCCAGAAGCGAACAACTCCATGTTTCATGCGCGTCGAAGGATCCGTGTCAGGCAGAGGTGGTCCAGCTGCTGTCTGAATCATCTGCGGCGGATCGTGGCAGACTCTTACTTTCGCATTGTCGACCTCCTTGTCAGAGGACGCGAGGAAGGCAAGAAGGTCCCGCCGAGTGTTCAGTCTCCTGGAACCACGGGGCACCTCCTGTCATTACAGTCGCGCATGCCGGGCCCATCTGGATCAATGGACAAACAAGATTTGGGAGGTTACGGATATCTGATGCCTCGGTCGAGACGACACGGGAGCTTTGGGCGGCCTCGTTACGTGACATTAAGGCGCGGATGCAAGCACTCGCCATCAGGCTGGCGCAGCGGAGCATCCGACCAGCGCCCATCATTGCGTTGTCACCATGGCGAAGGGCCCATCAAGCCCTCGCCGAGAGCGATCAAGTCAAAATGAGAAAATAGCTGTAATGTCAGGCGCGGTTGAATCAGGATCTCCTGACCGAATTTGCGACATGACTGGCAAAAACAAAATAAAAATACTGTATTGCACGATCGTGCCCCTGGAGAATTCCAGCGGCGGGACGATTGTTTGTCGCGAGCACCTGCAGCGGATTACCCGGACCCCGCACAGCGAAGTCCATGTCTTCGCGCCGAATTCCGGAGAGATCAACACCACTGGAGATTTTGTGCGAACTCTCGGGGCGACGTTTCATCCGCTGGAGTTAAGCCTGTCCACGGAGGATACGCCCGATCTGGTGCTTCAGGGCGACCGCTTCTGGGGCTTGGGCGCGTCCGAGCGTTGTGCTTTCATGCTGGAAAAGCAGGCTTTCTACAATTGGCGTGTCGATGGGCAGCTTCGGGAGATCATACAACACGCGTGTCCGGATATCATCATCCTCGACTACCTCTACACCGCACTTTTCCTGCCATCCGCCTTCCACGCTGGCGTACCAGTATCGGTCGTAACGCTCAACCGCGAAAGAGACTTTTACCGTCAGCAGCGCGAGCTCGGCCGACTTCCCGAGGATGCGGTTGACTCGTCCTTCGCCGAGTGGCGTCTAGGCCGCTTCGAAAGCGAGGTCCATGCCAATGCCGACAGCCTCGTCGTCCTCAGTCCGCACGACATCCCCGCGAATCCAGCCATCGCGGCCCGCACCACGGTGATTGGGCCTGTCCTTGAGGCCAATGAGCAAAAGTGGGCTTGGGTTGGAGAACGGAATCTTTTCTTTGTCGGCTCCATCGGGCATTATCCGAACTTTGCCGCGGTGCGCTGGCTGTGCGAAGCACTCTCCCCGGCCCTGGAGCAAGCAGACCCCGGAGTACAGATCGTCATCATCGGGGCCGACGCGGCGGAGGTTCCAGAATCATGGAAGCGCTCCAACGTCAAATTGCTCGGCAGGTCCACGCAGGAGGAGGTTCTGCGGCAGTTCACCTCATGCGGCCTTTTCATCGCGCCGATCGAAAACAACTTCGGCTCGAAGATCAAGATTCTCGAATGCCTCGCCCACGCCACCCCGCTGGTCGCCACGGCCGAGGCCCTCACCGGGTTGCCTTCGACGGAGGGTATTCCGCGCTTTTCGCTTGCGGATCCAGAAGGCGCGGCTCTCCTGGTCATCAAGTTGCTGCAGTCTCGCCACGAGCAGGAAGAGCTGTCTGCCAGGTTGCAGTTGCTCCTTCAATCCCACCTGGCCATGAGCTCGGCGGCTTGGCCGGCCTTGGTCGAACGCCTGACAGCACAGCCGGCACGACCGCGAAGATTGTTCCTCCCATCCTTCCTGCGTCCCCGATTTCTCCAGATTAAGAATCGCACCTGGGAAGTCGGCAGCAACCATTTGTTCTGGCTTCGTTCTAGCGGTCTCAGTCCCGTGGAAATCTATGAGGGGCGTCCGATTCGCTGGACTGGCCCGAAAGCTGAGTTCACGGTGGCGATCAACCCCAGGAGGCCACCCCGTTGGATGGATCTCCTGTTTTGGGAGATCACTCCCGAAGACGGTGTCGAGTTTCGGGTTTTCGCCAATGAGACGCAAGTGGCAAGTGGACGCATTTGCGGGACAGAGCCCATCCGTATCGTGCGCTTGCCGCGGCTCGACGGTCTCGAGACATTGACGATTCGCATCGAAACGCCCGGATTTCGAATCTCCGGAGACGATCGCATCCTCGGCGTGGCTATCGAGTCCATCCGCTTGAGTCGTCGGCGCTCGAGTCTGCTCGCCAGTCCCAATCTGGCGGTGGCAGCTTGAAGCGCGTGTTCATGCCAGCCAACTCCATGCCCATCCCAAGCCTGATCGAAGACAGGGTGACGGCGCCAAGTTGACCGACGACGAAATCAACAACGCCTTCTCTCCAAGCGGAGAAGTCGGCAGTTTCCAATATGCTGCTTCCAATACACTCGCGGCCGCTGCATGATTGAGCGATCAGGGTCCTGGTCGCTCAAGGCCAGTTTGGCAACCTTGTTGAGCTCGAAAGATCGGCAGAGCAGCAGCTTCGGCCTTTCATGAAGCACAACTGAACACGTCGACGGCTTCAAACATGAGCTACGGGAAAAGCCTGTGAGATCTGCTCCGAGTACGCCGATAACAGATCTAAGATGCTACTCAAGGGCTAGCTGACACAGGTGGATGTGTTCTCCTACAAAGAGCGGCCAGACCAGCATGTCCGACAGGCTCAGCCAGGACACGTCAAGCGGAGGCCTCGGCCTGAGAGGATCCGCCCGCTACACCGAGAAGATCTATGCTCCGGGGCTGGAGCTCGTCGGCTACTCACCTTAGGGAAAGGAAGGAAAGTGCCGTGGCTGAACCAGTTCTAAGACTGGGGAGCACCAGCCGCTCGAGCCGCCTTCAGCTTCTCTTCCAGGGCAGCGTTTTCCAGCCTTAGGCGATCGTTTGCTTCCCGCAGCCGTGAAAGATCTGATTCAACCGCGGACAGCATGGTGCGAGCTTCGGCGGCTGCCTTCGCAATCTTGCCCAGCTCGGCTCTGGATTGTGCCAACTCACCCTGGGCGGCGGTCAGGGCATCGACAGTGGTCAGTCGCGCCGGCAGCCGACCCAACAGAATGATCCATGACTCCCGCAAGCGGAACCTGATCGAATGTGGCCGCCGTGGTGAAGTCATTGGAGTTGGAGCGGGTCGTCAGTGAAGTGGCTCGGCAATCAGACGATCACAAAAGCCAAAGATATCCTCGCAGGAACCGACGTCGATCTGCCGAAGCGTTTCCTGGAGGTCTACCTCAAAGTAGGCGGACTCGGTAAGCCCAGGGGCGTCAATGTGGCGAGCATAGTCGAGGCCATGCCTTGAAAACAGCTGCTGAACAAAATCGCGGCCATTCCAGGTAACGCCGCTGGCGAAGATCATCTCACCACTGAAGCCAGCCTCAACGGCAAGGCGCGCCATGCGCATGAAATCACGGGCGGAACTCCAGTCACAGTGAAAGGAGAGCGTCTGAAGAGACTCCCGATGCAGTGGATTGGCCAAAGCGGAAGACACAGCCTTGCAGATCTTCGGAATAAAGAAGGAGCTGGGACGTCGCTCTGACTCGTGATTGAAGAGAATCGCCACGGTTGTCCGGATCCCATGGGCCTTCTCGTAATAGGAGGCGAGCTGACCCGACGCCTTCTTGGTGATGGAGTAAAGACAGCTGCCTTCGCGAGGCGTGGAAAGATCCACCCGTCCCCGCAGCGCCGGCCCAAAGATCTTGGCTGAGCTGGCGTAGAAGACCCTGAGCTGAGGGTTCTGAAGCCTGGCGTACTCCAGCACCCGATGAAGGGACTTGGTGTTGACATCCAAGGCATTCCCCCACACTTCCTCGTAAGGGAAACCAGCTGATCCATGCACGGCTGCGACATGGAATACCTCATCCGGTTGGAACTCTCTGAGACAGAGGTCCAACTCAGCCGAATCAACGAGATTCAGCTGTCGGTAAACAAAGTCGGGACTGTCAATCCGGTAAGGAAAGGTCTCTCCGCGTCCAAGGCCAAGGACCTGACGGCCTGAGGCCACCAGCTCTTCCGCCAGAATGCTGCCGTCCTGGCCTCCAACGCCCAGAACAAGGGAACGCGTCATAGCTGCTGCAGGGAAACGAGTTTGTGGTGGAAGTCGCTCAGAATGCGCTTCACTGTTGGAAGGTACATCGGAACGTCATGACGGGTTTTCTGATCCTCGTGCTGGCGGGAGCAGGCAAGAACTTGGTCCACGGCATAAAGTCGTGCACCAGATAGAGCGAATCGCAGGAAAAGCTCATAATCCATGGCATAGTGCAAATGCTCCTTCACATGGGAGCCGGAACGAAGCCAGAGGTCGCGGGTGAAAAACAGTTCCGGCTGGTAGAAGTAGAGACCTTTCTGCCACGTTGATGTGAAACTCGCCAGGTCACCAAAACTCAACGGACTCAGACATTCTCGGCGGAAGCCTGAGTAGTGGACCAGGTTGGTCTGGCCAGCACCATCGATCACACGACAGCCACCGACGATAATGTCGCAATCCTGGCCAGTTCGAACGCTTGCGACAGCTTCCAGTGCACCCGGCTCCAACCTGTCATCACTGCACAACCAGGTCAATATGTCGCCGGTGGCCCGTTGGAATCCCTTGTTCAAGGCGTGGGACTGCCCCCTGTCCGGTTCGATCACAAGATGGGAAAGGCGGTCGCGATAGGACTCCAGAATCTCACGGCTGCCATCCGTGGATCCACCATCAATGACGATGAACTCCAGATTGGGATAATTCTGCCCAAGGACGGAGTCCAGACAGTCCCTAAGGAAGTTGCATTGGTTATAGCTGACTGTCACCACGGAGATACGGGGCCATTCGCTGCAAACCAACGCTCCCGCAGCATGGCCCGCAGCCGTTGACAACTCCTGACCAGGATCGTTCCCGGTGCGGTCGGATGGTTCCCCGGGCTCCGGAAGATAGGACGACCGCATCGGCACGCGCATCCCAGGCAGCGACTGGCGTGGAGAATGGGAAACGTATATCCCCTCTTGCGTCGTTGAAGGCAGCCGCCAACCCCCCAGGCGCTTCAGGCGCCTGCGGACCTTGCTCACCGCCCGGGCAAGACGAGTATGCGTGGATGGTTCCGAAGCAACCACAGCCCCGTAACGGGACATCCAGTCAACGTCTCCGAGTTGTGGCACCGGAGAACCCGTGACCTCCAGCTGCCATGGCGGTCCTGGTCGTGAGGCACGCTCGAACGCCTCTGGGGGCAGGCCATGGGAGGCGATCAGCTCAGCAAGCTGCCCACAGTCCTTCTCAAGAATCTGCAAGTACGCCCGGACCCCATAGCTCTCCTCGATGCGGACGTCGGCCACCATCCCATCCCCATAACGCACCAACGCATGGGTAGGGCCGAGCAACGGATCCAGGCCCAGGGCTTCAGACACCGGGGTCGTGGCCTGATCGTCCAGGTTCATGAGAAAGACTCCTCGACGAATTGCCACTGCCTCATCCCACCGGGGAGACGGAATGACCCGTCCAGTGGACAGAGAGGCAGAACGGTTCGGCGTGCAAAGTCCAGCAGTTCCGGTCGATCGGGATAGCGCCGGAAAGTGTGGGCCAGAGATTCTGCCGCATCGAGGTACTGGCCCCGCTCGATCAGATAGTCGCTGATCGTGTGGAGAAAGTCGAAGGTCACGGGGACGGGGCGGTGGAACTCGGCGATCGTCCCCTGCAGGCCGCTGCCATGGCAGCGGCGCAGGCACTCGAAGGTCTCCGCAGGGGTGGCATCGGAGAGCTCGATGAGCATGTCTGTCGGCTTCCCCCAATAGGCGAAATCATGGTGAAACGACCCCAGCACCGATCGTCCGCTGGCCAGAACCTGAAGGATGGGGACCTTCCTGGCACGGTCGCAGGTGGCCACCACGGTCAGTCCACTGCCGCAGCCGATGAAATCGGTGCAGTGGTCGAGCAAGGCGAGATTTTCCCGCATCGTGAGGGAGGCTGCCGACACGGCATTGGCGGGCAGGTCATCCCCCAGGGGTTGCATGGTGGAGAGCAGAAAAAAGATATCTTCCTTCGCCTCCAAGCTCAACCGTGCCACCTCCTTGGCAAAACCTGGAGTGACATGGGACTGCATGCTGTTGGAGGAACACTCAAACAGCACAACCCTTCCCTTGGCGGACAGACTGAGTTGAGTGGCATACGCAGCGGCTCGAGACTCTTCGTCAGGAGTCAAAACAATGATGGGATCAATGGGGGCGGTGATCGGACGATCGTAACCCCGGAACATGCTTGGCCTTACCGTGCCGTCAAAACGGCGAAAGTTATCCGGGTAGACCTGCGGTGTCCAGATCCGGTCGTAGGGGTCCGGGCCCGTCTGTCGACGCACAATCTGTCGCATCGCCAATGTCCAGATGATGTCGCGGCTGACATTGCTCCAATCGGAAAGGTCGACAGAGACCACCTCATCCACATAGGGATTGCCGGTCAGCAGATTCCTGCAGCGCGACGAGATCCACCAGGTGAGATGGCAGCCCGGATAGTCCTGCTTGATCTGACGGGCGATCGTCGTGGCATAGAGGCAGTCACCGTTGGCGTCGAGCTGGACAAGGGCAACCTTCATGCGTCGTCAGTAGGGCTGGTAGGACTTCTCCTCGACGATATCTGAACCGCAGAGCACATTGATCATCTTCTTGGCATGGGCCCGCTGGTCATTGGTGCGGTAGATCAGACGAGCGATCTCCACAAATTCCGGACCGAAATCTTCGGCCCTTTCCTTGTCGCGGATGCGGTCCTCCAGGTCCCAGAGCTGGCTGTTCGCCTCCCGCAGGGACGTTTCCCAGAGTGCAATGTCGGGGTTGTCGGTGAGGGACGACGGGCAAATTGAGCGCAGGGATTCAAGCTCGTTGCGCACGTTGATGAGCTTTTCCTCCTCGGATATCCTCTCTTCCTTGATTTCGAGGATTACAATCTTGTCGAGCAATTCTCCAATGGAGACAGGAGCCAGGACGGTGGTGGTGTTCATGGTTGGTTAGGCAGCGCCTGCTGACAGGTCCCCGGGAAGAGCCATGGCACGAAGCCACTCCGCACTGTAGGGGTCGCCGAGATCCCCTAGCCTGACCCTGCGGTCGGTGCGGCAGCAATGAACCTCACAATCGGCGATCAGTTCAAAACGCTCCTTGCCGCGCACATAACTGAGTTGTCCGTCGAGGTCGCGCGAGTCGCGATGGATGGCGGGCCAGGCGATGCGACGCTTGATCTTCCCGACAATCCTCGGAGCGAGGTCGGAGCGGACAAAGAAAGCATTCAAGCCATTTGAGCAGGTGCCCAAAAACTCATAGCCACGGCATTCGGCCAACTCCCGCAACGCCGCGATGGACGCACCGAAGAGCAGACCCGAGTGGTGACTGCGGAAGCGCTCGAACGTCGGGTCGTAGGGAACCGTCACCGCATGGAGGTCACCGAACACGGGATTACACTCAAGAATCAGGATATCCGGGCGCAATCCATCGAGCTCCTTGAGAATCCAATAGTCATTACCATCAAGGTCGATGCTGAGGATGCCCAGCGGTCCGAAAAAACCGTTCCGCTGGATCAGCTCGTTGATGTTCTCCGCAGTGATGAAGGCCGCTTGGGCCTGAACATCATTCCGCCAGTAGGTGGCTGAGGAGCGCAGGTGCTCCATGTTCTCAGGAGTCCCATCAAGGACGAGGCCCGTCCAGTTGCGATTCAGCAGGAGGAAGCGGGTGTTGGCCTCGAGATAGTTCTCAACACCAAACTCCACAAACGTTTTGTTCTGAAGTTCGAGATTGGCGACCAGCCATTCAATGATGCCATCTTCACCAAACTGGGAGTAGACCTGAAACTCCACATCGGCAAGAGTATCAATCTCCTTCAGGCGCTGGAGCTCGAACGCGGCGAGGCGACCGCACAGACGCGCCGTGCGCTCAAACTTCTCATCCAGCTGCCGGACTTCTGCATCCAGCTGCCGGACTTCTGCGACGCAAGCGGCTACTGCTTCGGCGGTTCCGGCGAGCAGCGCAGAGGCGTTATCGAATCTGTTCCTGAGTTTACGAAGCATGGATGCCGATCTAGACGATTTCGATTTCTGGGAACGGGAAGATCATGCGGCCGCCTCCGGCCAGGTACTGCTTCTCCCTCTGAACGATGCCACTGCGAAAATGCCAGGGAAGAACAAGGTAATAGTCGGGATTCATCGCCGCCGCCTCCTTCTCAGAGATGATCGGAATGTTGGTGCCGGGTGTGACGCGGCCGAATTTTTCCTCGTTGACCTCTGCGATGAAGGGAATCTCGTTCGGAGTGAACCCACAGAACTGCAACAACACGTTGCCCTTGGTGGAAGCCCCATAGCCAATGATCGTCTTTCCGTCAGCGACAAGTGACTTGACGAGGCGCGTGAGGTCGTCGCGGTGGCGGAAGACACGTTCTTCAAAATCGCGGAATGGCTTGGGTGTGGAGAGCCCCATGCGATCCTCCTGCTCCAGAAGCCAATCAATGACGGTTGCGTTGCTACGCAGGGAGGTATTGGATCTTCGCGCGGCGGTGACAGCAAAGCTTCCACCGTTGACATTGTTCATCACGACATCGACAAGCCGCAGATCAGCCGCCTCCAGGATCTTGGCCACCACGCCAAGGGAGTAATACTCCAGGTGCTCGTGGCAGATCGTGTCATAGGAGTTCGTCCGCAGCATGGACGGCATATAGCTCTGCTCGAAATGCCAGACGCCATCCTCAGCAAGCACATCGCAGATCTGCCTGGCAAACGACACTGGATCCTCCAGGTCGTAGAACATGGCGATGGAACTGACAACTTTCGCCGGTGCAGCTGAAACACTCTTGAAAGCTGCGGAAGAAAAGAAGTCAGGGACCAGTTTGATGTCATCGGGGTAAAACTCCGAAAACTTGACGCCTGTCGGGTCGATGCCGATGCGATGCAGATCCTGCGTTGCATAGGCCTTCAGCGTGGTGGCATCATTGCTTCCGATATCCAGAACGGTGTCGCCGGGGCCCACCCCCGAAAGACGCTCAAGATAGCGCACCTTGCCGGTGAGGTGCTCCACCATCGACTGGTTCAGACCCGACCGATAACCATAGTTCTCTCCATACATTTCGTCCGGATTATAGGAATGCCTGAGCTGCACAAGTCCGCTGGAAGGGCACCAGACAAGCTCCAAAGGCCCCCGGGTGACCTGCTCCTGTGCCGAGGTGGGGAAAACGCCAGTCAGTGTCTGCTGGCCAAGATCGAGGATCGAAACAAGGTGCTCATCACAACTCACACGGCAATGTTCAATTGCTTTGTAGGCTTTATCCATTCGAAAGCGCATGGGGGGCAAGCGGGAGCATTGTATCGGAGAGTGTCTCGTTTTCCCAAACAGCCTGCGCAGTCAAGGACGCATCGGCACTCCCATCAACTTCGCCTGAGATTCGACGCTGGAGCCGATGCCGTGGACAACTGGCAGGGCACGGGAGGAAAGTTTCTACGTTTGGCAACGATCAGCAACTCGATAGCCGTTGGACTGTTAACTCTTCATCGGCCTGGCCGACGGTAGCCGACCGGTGCCTGCATAGGCCTCCACGTGCTCCTGCACCAGGCGATCCATGGCGAACTGGCGGCGCAGCCGTCCGTACTCCCCTGGACCGAGGCACTGGCTGGGACGGGCCTCGGGGCTGTCGGAACGGCTGAGGAGCCACTCGGCCCAGGCCCCGGCATTGAGGGCAGGCAGAAAGGTGGAAAATCCCCGGCCGACCTCCCGATGGACCTCAAGGTCGGAGGCCACGACGGGAGTGTCACAGGCCAGCGCTTCGATCAATGGCAGCGAAAATCCCTCGGCCAGAGAGGGGACCAGCACCGCTTCCGCCTGGCGGTAGAGCCAGGCCAGAACGGAGTCGCTCGCCGGCAGCTGCAGAACGGCATGCTCCAGTCCATGGGCCGCGATGCACCGCTGCTCCTCGGGGCGCCAGGCGCCACCACCGGCGAACACCAGCAGGGGAAGATCGCCCCCCGATCGGCAGCCCCGGTGCAGTAGCGCCAGGGCTCGCATCAGGGTCATGCCGTTCTTGTAGGCATGGCGCTTGCCCACCATCAGCCAGAAGCGTCGCCCCTGCAGCCGGGCCACCGGTTCAGGCGGGATGCTGTCCAGCGCTGTGGCCAGATGAATCACCTGGACAGGCGTCTGCAGCCCGGGATGAAAGAACACCAGATCATCGGCGGAAGCGGCACTGATACTGATGATCAGATCGGACGCAGACAGCCAGGACGCTTTGTTGGCGTGGGGGGAGCGCAGACCCGGCAGAAAGAACTGCTCCGGATGGCGTTCCGGAACCATGTCAAACAGAGAACTCACCAGGCGCTGCCCGCGGCGAGGCCGGTATGGACGTCCTCCGTAAAAGGTGGCATGCACCACATCGGCCTGCCGCCATGCCCCGCGCTGCCACCAAGCGGTGGAGGTGGAAGGCGCCAGACTCACCCGAACCCCAGCCTGCGGCAACGCAGCGGCGAGCTCGCAGAAGTAGCGGCTGATGCCACCGCGTCTCTGCCGGCGCAGAATCTGGGCATCGAAGCCGATATGGAGTGGACCCACAGAGGAAGGACAGCAGGGGCGCTTGACCAGCTCAACGGACGCTGGAGAGCATGGGAGCTTACGTCCACAGGACCGGAGGCCAGCAACGCTGTGGCAGGCTGTGGTTCAGCCACCCCCAGCCCATGAAGCAGGACCCTGAAGGCTGGGCCATCCAGGGCAGGGCTCAGGCAGACACCCGTCCAGCCGCAAGGGTGCAACCGCTGGTGACCATCGTCACCCCTTGCCTGAATGCGGTCGAAACCATCAGCGAAACCCTGATGACCGTCGTACAGGCGCAGGCCGTTCTTGCGAAAGATCACTGGGAACTGGAACACATCCTGATCGATGGGGGTTCAACGGACGGCACGGAAGCTGTCGTGGCAAGACATGCCGCCAGGTACGGTTTCTGTCGTTGGATCAGCAACATCACTGGCGGGCCCTATGCCGCCATGAATGTGGGGCTGCAGCAGGCTGGAGGTCGCTACGCCCATGTGCTCAATTCCGATGATCTTCTGCTCGATCCGGGAGCCTATGCCGCCTTCCTGCAGGCCGGCCATCGGAGCAAGGCCCGTGTGCTGCTCGCTTCGATCGGCTATTTCCGGCGGCCCGATCGCCAGCTCAGAAGCCTGTGGGAGGTGGAACCGATCCCAGCCAGTGCCGCTGAATGGCGGCGCCAGTTGGCAGAAGGTCTGCATTACCCACACCCAGGATTCATCGCCGATCTTGAGACGTACAGACAGCAGTCCTTCGATGAGACATATAGTCTCTCGGCCGACTACAAGCTGATGCAATCCATTCTCCTGGCGCAGCCCCCGGAGGCCCCCCCCATGGTCTGCCAGCACCCCCTTGTGGCCATGGCCGAGGGAGGGGCGACGGGGAACTGGAAGGCCGTTCTCCAGGGGTGGCGACAGCTGGGCGCCATCAATCAGGAACTGGGCATTGAGGCCAGCGGCGTCCGGCGCTACTGGCGGAAGCTCAAGCAGCGCTTGCGTCCTCTCCCCCAGCCGATCCTTATCCCGCACCTGGAGATACCGGAGTCATGAGTGGACTGAAGATTGCTTTTGATGTAAGTCAGACGGGTCGGCAAAAGGCCGGCTGCGGCTTCTATGCAGCAGCCTTGATTGATGGCCTGCTGGAATCAGCTGCCGATGATGAGTTCACCCTGATGACGAGCTTCGGCGACTTCTTTCATGACCCCTTCCAGGCCGTGGCGTTTCCGCACTGGAGACGCGGCGTTCACTTTGGCCCTCGCAAGGTCCGCCGCAAGAGTGCTTCGCGATTCTGGATCAATCGTGGCAAGGCCGGATCATTCTTGGACCGCTTTGATGTTGTCCACGCCAACAACTTCTGGTGTCCACCATGGCGCTTACGCGGCACACTCATCTACACGCTCTACGACATGAGTTTTATCGAGCATCCCGAGTGGACCACCGAAAGCAACCGTAAGGGCTGCCTGGAAGGGGTTCAGAGGGCCGCCCAGTATGCCGACGGCTTCGTGGCCATCTCAGAGGCGACCAAGCAAGCGTTCCTGAGGCACTTCTCCAGCATCGCCCCAGACAGGGTGCATGTCATCTATCCGGCCTCACGCTTCGGACAACCGGGCTTTCATCCGGAATCCCAACCACCTGACAACAGCATCTTTAAAGCTGGGGAGTCCTTCTTCCTGTCGACAGGAACCATCGAACCCCGGAAGAATCAGGCCTTTCTGCTGGATGTCTACCAACAGTTTCGTGCCAGGGGCGGCGCCCCCATCCCCTTGGTCCTTGCCGGTAAGCAAGGCTGGATGATGGATGGCTTTGATCAGCAGGTCGCCGCCTCACCATGGGCTAACGACATTCACATTCTGGGCTACGTGAGTGATGGAGAACTGGCCTGGCTTTATCAACATTGCCTTGTCAATCTCTATCCCAGTCACTATGAGGGCTTCGGACTGCCCGTGCTGGAGGGAATGCACTTCGGGACCCCGGTCATGTGCTCCAACAGGACCTCGCTGCCGGAAATCGTGGGTGAGGCCGGGGTCCTCCTGCCACCTGGTGACCTCACCGGCTGGGTCCACGCCCTGGAGTCGCTGGCCACCGAGCCCCAGCGGCGCCAGCAGCTCCAGCGATCCGCTGTCGCCCGTGCAGCCCGGTTCGACTGGAAGCGGAGTGCCGCCCAGATCCGCAGCCTCTACGAGGCCGCCAGCGGCTGAGGGCCGTTTCCCCGGGTCAGCCATGGGGGGGATTGGCCAGGGGCACCCTCGATGGTGCATGATGGCCCAGTCGGCGGTGAGCCCGACCGGAACGCTTTCCCCCAGAGGCGCTCTGCGGATGTAGCTCAGTGGTAGAGCATCTCCTTGCCAAGGAGAGGGTCGAGAGTTCGAATCTCTTCATCCGCTTCATTCAACCCGCGGCGAGTCGGGCTCCAAGCCTCTCAGCGGTTCAACGCCCGCGGGCCTTGAGCACGGTCTTGACCGTTTTCAGCAGGATCAGCAGGTCCAGGGCGGTGCTCCAGTGGCGCAGGTAGTAGAGGTCGTAGCTGAGCTTGAGTTCCGCCTCCTCGACGCTGGCCGCGTAGGGGGCACACACCTGGGCCCAGCCGCTCAGGCCGGGCGGCATCCAGTGGCGCTTGCGGTAGTGGGGGATGCGGGACTCGAGGTCGTGCTCCAGCTCCGGGCGCTCCGGGCGCGGCCCGATCAGGCTCATGTCCCCCCGCAGGACGTTCCACAGCTGCGGAAGCTCATCGAGCCGCACCCGGCGCAGGAACGCCCCCGTGCGGGTGATGCGGGCGTCTCCTCGCACCGTCCAGGTGGCCGGGGCATCGGGAGCGGCCTGGCACATCGTGCGCAGCTTGTAGAGCTGGAAACACCGGCCCATGAGCCCGCTGCGCTCCTGCACGTAGAGCACCGGCCCCCGGTCCTCCAGCCAGATCATCAGCCCTGCCAGCAGCAGCAGCGGCAGGGTGGCCACCAGCAGCAGCAGGGCCAGGGCCACATCGGCGCTGCGCTTCAGCTGGCGCTGCACGCTGAGGGGGTTCGACCAGGGGATGTCCTCCAGCCCGAGGGCCTGATCCGGCAGGTGGGCAGGCAACAGCCTCTGCTGCTCCCGCTCGGCGTGCTCCAGCGGGCTGAGGCCCTGCCGCTGGCGTGTTCTGGACAGCCGCCACAGCAGCACCCGCACGGCCAGGGCCCAGAGGCTGAGGCTGCTCAGCAGCACGAACTGGACCCGCCGGTGGGCCAGCGTGAAGGTCTCCGGCAGGTTCAGAAGCCAGTAGAACAACACCACCACCAGGGCGGTGGCCAGGGTGGCGGCCAGCAGACGCACCAGCAGCTGCAGGAGATCCAGGCGAGGCCAGCGCAGCAGGGTGTAACTGCCGAACAACCAGCTGAAGGCGATGTAGACGAGCGCATAGGCCACCAGCCAGGTGGGCTGCCCCTGCAGACCCATACCGGCGAAAGAATCAAGCAGGGCCGCCAGACCCAGCACCCCCAGCAGGTCGCAACCGGCACACAGCAGCAGAATCTGGCGGGGTCTCAGGCTGAACACACCCGGGCCAAACACACTGGGGACATCGAATCGAACCTGGGGATCCACCCCTTAGACACAACTGCCGGCTCGAGCCCGTCTAGGGGTAGGGGCAGAACCTTCGCGCGCCCCGGACAGCCCGGGCCCTCACACCACCAGCAGACTCATCCCCCAGTTCACCAGCACCAGGGCCACCCAGGCGGCACCGCCGATCAGGATCAGGCGGTTGGAGCGGCCGCTGTCCTCAGTGCTCGCGTAAAGCACCGGCACCGCCACGATCAGGGCGAAGGACATCACCACCAGGGCCAGAACGGTGAGGGTATTGAGGATCTGCATGGGGCAGGAAGGCTCGGGGCCGGATCAGGCAGCGTGGGCGATCCTGCCATGCAGCACGGGGCCCTGCCCGCCGCCGGAGCCATCCTTCACACGTTGTCGGGCGCGAACAGATCGCCGGCGGCTGCCAGGGCCCCCAGACCGGGGGCGGCGGCGTCCTTGGGGGCCAGGAGGGGCTGGTGGGGCGCTGGCAGCTCTTGCAGGGGCCAGTCGATGGCGATCGCCGGGTCGTTCCAGGCCAGGGAGCGCTCGCACTCCCGGCTCCAGTAGCCGGCGGTCTTGTACTGCACCTCGGCCACCGCGCTCAGGGTCAGGAAGCCGTGGGCGAAGCCCACCGGCACCCACAGCTGGTGCTGGTTCTCGGCGCTGAGCCGCTCGCCCACCCATTGCCCCAGGGTGGGGGAATCCCGGCGCAGGTCGACGGCCACATCGAACACCTCCCCGACGGTGCAGCGCACGAGCTTGCCCTGGGGCTGGGGCGCCCGCTGAAAATGCAGGCCCCGCAGCACCCCCTGCACGGAGCGGGAGTGGTTGTCCTGCACGAACTCGGGGGCATCGGCGTCCTCCTTGCCGAGGGCCTCGACGAAGCGGCGCCGGTTCCAGCTCTCGCTGAACCAGCCCCGCTCGTCGGCGTAGACCGCCGGGGTGAGCAGCAGGGGGCCGTCGATGGCCAGGAACTGAACGTTCATCGCTGGGGCTCCAGGGCCAGGTGGTCGCTGGCGGCCTCCTGCAGCAAGCGCAGCAGGTAGTCGCCGTAGCCGGATTTCTTCAGGGGCAGGGCCAGCCGCTCCAGCTGGCCATGGTCGATCCAGCCCAGGCGCCAGGCCACCTCCTCGGGGCAGCCCACCTTGAGGCCCTGGCGCTTCTCCAGGGTGCGGATGTAGCTGGCGGCCTCGTGCAGGGAATCGGGGGTGCCGGTGTCCAGCCAGGCCATGCCGCGGCCCATCAGTTCCACCCGCAGCAGACCTTCATCGAGGTAGAGCTGGTTGAGGTCGGTGATCTCCAGCTCGCCCCGCGGCGAGGGACGCACCTGGCGGGCCCGCTCCACCACGGTGTGGTCGTAGAAGTACAGGCCCGTCACGGCATAGCGGCTGCGCGGCTGGGGCGGCTTCTCCTCGATGCTCAGCACCCGGCCATCGCCGCTGAACTCCACCACCCCGTAGCGCTCCGGATCGCTCACCGGGTAGGCGAACACCGTGGCCCCGGGCCGCTCGCCGTTGGCCCCCTGCAGCTGGGGGATCAGGTCGTGGCCATGGAACAGGTTGTCCCCCAGCACCAGGGCCGCCGGGGCGCCGTCGAGGAACTCGGCGCCGATCAGGAACGCCTGGGCCAGCCCGTCGGGGCTGGGCTGCACCGCGTAGCGGATCGTCATGCCCCAGCCGGATCCATCCCCCAGCAAGCGCTCGAAGGCCGGCTGGTCGGTGGGGGTGGTGATCACCAGCACCTCGCGGATGCCCGCCAGCATCAGGGTGCTGAGCGGGTAGTAGATCATCGGCTTGTCGTACACCGGCACCAGCTGCTTGCTGACGGCGGTGGTGAGGGGGGCCAGGCGCGTGCCGCTGCCCCCCGCAAGGATGATGCCTCTGCGTTTCATGGCCGGGCCGGCAGGGCGGCCATCAGGCTGCCCATCTCAAGGGCCTGGAGGCCGTAGCTCCAGCCCAGGTTGCTCTTGATGCCGGCCCGCTCCAGGGCCTGCTGCAGGGTGTCGGTGGTGAGCACCCCGAAGATCACCGGCACGCCGGTGTCGCGGGCCACGGCGGCCACCCCCTTGCTCACCTCGGCCACCACCACGTCGAAGTGGGGGGTGTCGCCCCGGATCACCGCCCCCAGGGTGATGACCACCTGGTAGCGGCCGCTGGCGGCCAGCCGCTGGGCCACCAGGGGAATCTCGAAGCTGCCCGGCACCCAGGCCACGTCGAGCTGGGTGCTCTCGGGGCCCACGTCAATGCCGTGGCGGGAGAGGGAATCGAGGCAGCCGCTGAGCAGCTTGCCGGTCACCAGATCGTTGAAGCGGGCGATCACCAGGCCGATCCGCAGACCGGCGACATCGGTGAAGCGACCTTCGAAAACCGTCAAGGGGTCAGACCACGAAGAAGCTCATGCCCCAGTTGAGCAGCACCAGGGCCACCCAGGCCAGCCCCCCGACCCGATCCCCTTACGATCGGGACGCTCCTGACGGCGGACCCATGGCCAGGGAAGTCCAGCAGCAGCTCACGCTCGCGGACGATCCGGCCCTGCAGGGGGACCTGTTCGGGGGCACGCCCGAGCCCACCGTGCTGGCGACGGAGTCGCCGTCCGATGGGGACGCCCCGGACGACCAGGCCCTGCTGGCCGATGCCAGCGCCCGGCCCCGCAC